>JAUZPM010000026.1 GCA_030705925.1 Bacillota bacterium | reverse complement strand
TGCATCTCATCAACATAGAGCTGATACTGCCCGTCCCTTTCAAAGACAGCCACCCTGCCGTGGGCAATGACTTTCATCCCGTTTTCAGGCGCGAATTTGATTTTTCCGGCATTGAATGAAAACATCACAGCACGGATAAGACTTTTTTCATCTTTCAGGCTGAAATAAAAGTGTCCGGTTCTGTAATGGTTTGTAAAATTAGAGATCTCCCCTTTTACAAAAACCGATGACAGCTTTTGGTCGCCGTCTATCTTCAGCTTTATATAACTATTGAGCTGTGAAACGCTTGGAATCTCAGCAGGTGTCATTTTTCTTCTTCCTTACCAATGAGTTTTACCGCATTTCCAAGTGCGCCATTGATAAATGATACCACACTGTTATCTTCATATCTTTTTATGATCTCGATAGCTTCGCTTATTACAATTGCAGGTTTGACCTGCTGATATTTGATCTCATACAGCGCTAGCCGCATGATTTCTTTCGCAGTGATCGGTATGCGTTCTATTCGCCAGTTTACCAGGCATTTAGAAATCATTTCGTCAAGTTCCGCTTTGTGTTCAACTGTTCCGTTTAAAAGCGCCAAAGCGTAATCATCTACCGTAAAGTCAGGGTTTTCGAATTCCTCGATTCCGCTGAGTTCATTGACAGCGGTCTCGATTACATTTTCAGCATTGTCGTCCGCATTAAATTCCAGCGCAAACAGCAGGCGGAACGCGGTTTCTCTCGATTCTCGTCTTTTCACTAAATTGCACCCCATAATAATTACTTTAATGGCAATTAGTATACTATACTACACTTTTATTTACAAGATTTACATTTAATATTATATGTGCAGATTAAAATATTAGCAGAGCGATCCCGACAAGGTCGCTTAAAAGATGGCCCGTCCATGAAGCAAAGATGTTTTTTGTGCGGGTGAATATTACTCCGTAAATGATGCCGTCTACAAAAATCCCGACAATATCGAGAGCAACAATTATAAAGCTCCCGCTTGAAAAGTGCATAAAAGAAAATAATAAAGATGCGGCAGTGATTGCTAAAACAGGTTTTATGTACATTTCAAGCCGTCTTTGTATAAATCCGCGGAAAATGATCTCTTCAACGAACGTTCCCACAAAGGCTGTGATAACAGCCGGAAGGATACCGTTTAAATCCATCGGAAGTCTCGATTTTACATGTTCGGTGAAGCCCGGCACAACCTTTTCCGCAAATAGGAAAGTCAGAGACGGTATAACTACCCCTACAAGCAGGATCAAGAACACGTTTTTCCTGATATCGGTAGGCATTTTTTTAAAATCAAAGCCTAACTCTTTCCACGACTGATGTTTTATCCCCTTTTTGATAAGCATATATATTGCGGGCAAGGCGGCGACTGTCGATCTGTATTTATTAAAAGCTATGAAAACTGCTGCTGTTACAGCAATAACCGCAATCGTTTCCGTTAAAGATTCTTTATTCTCACAGGCAGAAACTTTCTCTCCCATTTTGGTATCCTTTCGCTAACACACGTTTGCCCGCAAAAATACAATGTATCCTTGCGGGCAAACCCCTATTTTTATTAGGGCGTTAAGTCACACCCATTTTATAATTTTATTTAGCAACGCCTTCAAAGCTGACGCCCTGAACATAAACGTTTACTGAGGTTGGCGTGATGCCGGTCATTGTTTCGACCGCTCTTGAAACATCATCCTGGATTCTTGCCCCTAATTCGTGTATTTTCACGCCGTAATTCAGCATGACCGCAACATCGATGCTGAGCTCACCGTCTTTCTCCTCAACTTTTATCCCTTTTGCAACATTTTTCTTTGAAGTGATTATGCCTTTAGTTGCAAGTCCTGATACGCCATCTATTTCTGAAACTGCCACACTAACTATTTTTGCAATAACATCTTCTGATATTTTAAGTTCACCGATACCCGAAATATTCTTTTCCATTATGCTTTCCTCCGAATATTTGTTTCCTCCTATATCATACCTCAATCGGTAAAAAAAATCAATTTATTTCTACTATTTTAATTTTATCCGCTTTTAGTCCAGTTTCAGCAACAATTATCTCCTTGATCTGGGCAACTTCGTTTTGAAGCAGACCAGTAGTCTTTACCATAACAGTGATGCTGTCGTCGTTCATAACGGCTAAAGCGTCTTTAAAGCCTTTGCCCATGATAAGGTTTTCAATATTGCCCTCTTTTTCCGTCTGGGCTGCGATCTTTCCTATGTCGGAAGCAGCTTTGCGGCGCGAATCCTCGTCATAGCTCTTATTGTCGGCAATATTTTTAAGTGTTTCGATAGACTCGTCGCGTGTTTTCTGGCGATTGAGCTTTGCCTCTGTGAAATAATCAGAATTTGATGAACTTGATGATGTTACACCACTCTTGCCATCAGTCTTAGCTTTGGTATCCGTCTTGGTATTACTGTCGGTTTTAGCATCGGTCTTTGCATCGGTCTTGCCATCAGTTTTGCCATCAGTTTTGCCATCAGTCTTTGTATCGGTCTTGGAATCTGATTTTTTGTCGGAAGCATTAGCCTCAACAGGCGTCGCGGCGGCACTGCCGTTTTCAACAAGTTTAGCCTCGCCCAGCACCTTGCCGTTGTCCTTTGATGTTTGCTCGAGCAGCGATGTGTCAACCATTTCACCTTCGTTGCGGTTGAACTGCCAATTCAGATACACCGCCATACAAACCACGACCACCATTGCGAGAACTACCGCTTGTTTCTTTTTGAAAAACATAGTCAAATCCTCCTGTATTAATTTTTCTTTATAACACACACGTTGTTGCTGGAAACGTCGAGCACAGTGCTCACCATCTCCGTGACCTGCTGCTGAACATATGCCTTATCTCCCCCCTCGCAAATCACCGCCACGCCCTTGACCTTCGGCAGTATCTTGTTTAGCAATACGGGCTGTTCCGATCCGTCAGACCCGCGCACTATTATATAGTTGTCCTCTGAATTGTTTTGGTTGTCTGTGCGCTGAGAACCGCTTAGGTCAGCAGAGGTGCTGACAGTGCTTTTCTCTTCTGTCGCATAGACATATTGTGTCCCCGTGTCAAGCGTTACCATCACGTCGCACTTTCCAACGCCGTCTATCCCCGATAAAAGCTTTGTTATCCGCCTCTCCAGCGTATCAACATAGGCGTTTTCGCTGTCCTCATGCGCGGCAGGTGCGGACGAGCTGTTTCTCTGAAACATTTCCGAACACAGGATCAAAACCATACCCAAAAGACCGACAGCAACAATGATTGCGGTTTTTTTGTCCTTGAACGCCTTGAGATTTAAGTTTAAAAATGACATTTTGCCGTCCATTGCTTTTACCCCTTTATTATTTTTACATTGGAGCCAAGCTGCTCATAAATAAGCGCTTGTACCTCTTTAGGTATAACTCCTGCCACATCAACCCTTATAACATTCATATTACCCTGCTCGTCTTTTAATGTATAAATTTTTAAAACTTTAACGTCCTGTCCTGTTTTATTTTTGATATAATCCGAAAGTTTTGCCCTTATGCTCTCTTCAAGCGCTGACTTTGCGGCATCTTGAGCTGAATCTGTGTTCATAGCGGCATTGGTTTCGATCTTTCCGTTAAACCGAAAATCGTGAGTCAAGCCTTTCAGCGGCGATAGAACTCCAAGCAGCACGAAAAGAGAAATAAGAAATTTAACTGTCCGCTCGGTCTTGCCGCCTGGCACAATCATTTCGGCAAACGCCCCGATTATGGAAACGCAGCATATTACGAAAACCCAGTCTTTAAGCGCACTCATCGTACTATCACACCCGAATTTATCAAAATTGACAGCGATACAACAGAAAACACTCCCTCACACACGAGGATAGCAAGCAGAATGTCCCACGCGCCGCTTATATTTTTGAGCAGTCCCGTCACCTTAGCCTCACCGGCAAAAGCGGACAACCCGGTGCACAGCTTGAACATCAGCGAATAGACGGCGCAGTTGATAAGCGGCGGCAAAAGCGTCAGTAAGACGATCACTATGCCGAAGGTTCCTGCAGTCGTTTTTATCACGCCGATAGAACCTGCCACTGTTGAAACAGCGTCTTTTATCACGCCGCCTACAACAGGCAGAAAACTTCCAACCGCAAACTTCGCCGCGTCATTTGCCGCTGTATCCGCAGCTCCAGTGAGGCTTTTCTGCACATTTAGGACGCCGATCAACACAGTGGTTGCGAAGCCAAGCCCCCATGTGACGAGGCTTTTCACGAATTTGGTTATACCGCTGATATCCGCCCTGCCGTACAGGCTTTCGGCAAGCGTAAGAGCAAAATAGAAATTAATTATGGGTAAGAAAACTGTTGTATTCAGCCTTACCACAAGATTTATCACCATAAGCACACCAGCCGGAAGCACAGATGCCGAAACGCCCGCGCCGCCCGCCGCCATCGCGCCGCCGATAACGGCGATAGTCGAAGTCTGAAATATCGCAAGCTCTGACACCGATCTGAACGCGTTGCTGTAAGCCTTCTGCAAAAGTCCGAATACCGCAAGCGTAACAGTCAGCACCGACATTAGATTGAACGCCGGCAGCACAGCCGATGATGACAGCCAGTCCTTGAATGTGGAAACCACAAATATTATAAGAAGGATTGTCATTATGAGGGCAAAATCCCCCATCGCCTTTTTAAATGACGATATTGCGTTTCCCGTCAGCATATCTAAAATGCCCGACGGCGAAAGATATGATAAAAGTCCCTTCGGCGTATTCAGATTTTCTTTTTCCACTTGCTGTTTAGCGTTCTGAGGCACATTTTTATAGATGCTGTCAAAGTTCAGCCCCTTCTCAAGGCTCTGGGTCTCTGCCGCCGCCGAGCCGCAGAAAACTAGAAACAGAGCTATCACCGCCAGCACGAATATACATTTCTTATTCATTTTTTCACCCGTTCACAAGCTGTGACACAAGGGACAGCACCCCTTCGGCAAGGGGCAGTGCCACGATCATTATCGCAACCTTGCCGGCAAGCTCAACCCTTGACGCCATCGAGTTTTCGCCTGCGTCACGGCAGGTGTCTGCGGCGATCTCGGTCACAATGCCAATGCCAAGCCCCTTGAGCATCGGCTGCATCCACTGAGCCGCCGTTCCGCTTCTCGCCATCGTATCGCTTATAAAATTAAACAGACGGCTTATATCCGGCAAAACAGAAACGACTATCAAAACGGTGACGATCAGCCCGATGAACACCGAATACTCAGGGCGGTAGCTCTTGACCGCAAGCGACAGGAAGACCGCCGCGATTACAAAGCCCGCTATCGTGTAGATTCCCATATTCTATAACCCGAACGTTGATTTCACTATATCAAAGAGATATTTGACCTCTTTTATGACCATTAAAAGAACGACGATAAGTCCTACAAGCGTTGTCATCATCGCCTGTTCCTCACGCCCCGACTTTATAAGCACTTGATTGAGCACCGAAACTATGATGCCGATAGCGGCAATTTTAAAAATCAGATTTACATCCATTTTCTATCCTCTTATATCAAAAAGATTGCGATAAATACGCCGCAGAGTGCTCCGAGCGAGCGTATCATGACCGCTTTTTTTATTGTTGCGTCTTTTTCCTCATGCAGTGTGTTCCTGATTCTTGCACGGAATTCTTCACAGTGGCTTATCTGCCCTCTAAGGTCGGTTCTGCCAAGCTTTGAAAAAAATTCAGCAAACAGCTTTTTGTCTTTTTCGTTTAGGGCGGTGCTCTCGGCAGAACACATGAACATCAGATCCTGCAGATATGTTTTGCGGTGTTTTATCGCCGGCTTTAAAAACGAAAGCTCGCTGTATCCGTGGCTTAGCAGCCGATATAGAATGGCATATGTAGTGTCACGGCTCAGTCTTATCTCTTCGCTGACGTCGCCGATGAAGCGTTGCATCGCCTCAAGCACTGCGATCCGCTTTTTCACAGAAAAACTGTATAAAAATCCAAGTCCGCTTGATGAAAGAATGACAAATACTATTCCTGCAGCTTTTATCATGGCATACTCCAAGCGCCGCAAGCGTTATGCGGCTGCCGTCTCTTGTGGCGGGCGGCACGCCAAATTTACTGATCAGTTACTTTTACGACGTCGGCAATCTTTCCGATGCCGCTCTTGCTGTTCATCACAAGCACCTTTTTGACTGCTCCGGAAGAGAGAAGTCGCTGCATCTGGGGTCTTGCTTTAAGTTCATCGATACTGCCGCTGTGCGCCGTCGCAACGACGGGCACCCCTGCGTTCAGGGCATAAATAACGCCCTCGATCTCGCCCATGCCGCCAAGCTCGTCACAGAGTATGACCTCCGGCGATAGATTCCGCACCGCGTAAAGTATGCCCTGCTCTTTTGGTATCCCCGCCAGCACATCGCACATCGGACCTATATCGTTTTGCGGAACGCCATCGTACATGGCGGCGATCTCGCTTCTCTCGTCAACGACAGTCACACGTTTTCCCTTGAGTGAAAGCTGCCTTGCGAGATCGCGCAGCACCGTAGTCTTTCCGTATTTAGGCGGCGAGATGATAAGCGCACCCATAACAAAGCGTAGATCGTCATCCGGCATTATCTCTTTTAAAAACTCGTTCGCACAACCTTTGACCTCACGGGAAATGCGAATGCTCAGCCCGCTCACGTTCTTAAAGCTCACGACCCTTGTCCCGTTTTCAAGAACGGCCGTTCCGGCAATACCCACCCTATTTCCGCTTTTCATGGTGACAAACCCGTTTGCGATGTCGCTTTCAAAGGTGTATAGAGAGTAATCGCATATCTTCATGAACACTTCCTCAAGCTCTTCCTGTGTCAGAGAAAGGCACCCCTCCGCGTGAAGTGAGGGCTCACCGCTTTCCTGAAGATAATAGTTTGTATTCACGACAGTCACTGCGACAGGGTTTCCCGCTCTGAGGCGGATCTCATGCACGTTGTCATAGACTCTTGAGTCCATCTGCTCAAACGCAGAAACGACCTTATCCGGCATAACAGACATGACGCCTTCAAGTTTTCCATATCTTTGTCTTTTCACTTTTCTCACTCCTCATCTTTGTTACATTTTATTGATGGTTGTCCCGTTTTATGAATAAAAAAAAGAGGTCGTCCGTATTTTAGCTATAAATAATAAAAACCTCCTGCCGCGGTCACATTGCAGCAGAAGGTTTTTTTGAAAGGTATGAAACAGGCAATTTTATTTTACTTTTACAGGCTCGCTATTTTTATCTGCGGACTCGATTTCCGCCTCGGCGATCTTTAAGGTATTCATTGCGCTTTCGGGCGCAACGACAATAATCTTGCTGTTATTGATGATGGAATTTGCGAAATAGCATATCTCTCTATAATAGCCGGACTCGGGACAGAGCTCAGGGGCAAAGGAATCTTCACCGTTAGGATAGACTGTCACAGCGCCGTTTTCAAGCGTCAGGCTGGCTTTTTCAAAATTCACTCTGAAAAGCATCTTAAAACCGACTTTGCCGTTTAAGGTCCAGTCGTCCTGAGCATTGATGACCTTTCCGTCTTCAAACATGTAATTGGTGGAAACAACGTCGTATCCGCTGCCCGGAATCACGTTTTTTGCGCTTGTTGAAACTCTGACCGGCTTTCCGAACAGCCAGTGGATAGTGTCGACGTCGTGGATATGCTGGTCGATAAGGCACCCGCCGCTCTTCTCTTTTTTCAAGAGCCAGTTTTCAAACGACCATTTCGGCGTGCCGCCGCCTCTGTAAAAATAGCCGCAGGTCACTTCGCCATACTTTTTGGTGTCGACGCACTCTTTTAAATATTCATACTGCGGGAAAAATCTCAGGCACTGACCGATCATCAGCTTTCTGTCGTTCTTCTCTGCCGCCTCGATCATCCTCTCACAGTCTTTCGAGGTAAGTGCCATTGGCTTTTCGCAGAAAACGTGTATGCCCATATTCAGCGCTTTGATCGTTATTTCAGCGTGCAGGTAGGTCGGCAGGCAAATATCGATATAGTCAAAATCCTCTTTATCCAGCATTTCATCAATTTTAGTATAGAGATTATACTTGCTGAAATCGAATTTCTCTGAACCGTTGTTTATGTTTCCCTTGATAAAAATATTATTGAACTTGTCCTCATCGACATCGCATATTGCAGTCAGCTGAAGGGGGAAGCCCTCGTTCATAAGTCTTATGTAATTTTTCAGATGCGTCCTTCCCATACATCCAAGCCCAATAAGCCCAACTTTCAACATTGCTCTCTCTCCTTATATTCTTTCTAGAATTCTATCCATTGAAGCCGAGGTGTTATAAATGATTTGATCCGCATAGTTTTTATACGGCGTCATTTCGGCAATCAAATAATCTGAATAGCCGATTTCCTTAAGCTGTTCGATTACATCCGGAAAATCCACATCTCCCGACAGCAGATCCACAAAACCTGCAGTGCTTCCAACTTTTCTGCGATAATCCTTCAAATGTACTTTTTTGATGCGGCTTCCCAATATCTTTACCCAATGTTCCGGGTAACCGGTATAAATTGTGTTTCCAACGTCAAGGTAGGCGCCCAAATAGTCTGAACCGATTTTATCAATAAACTCTCTCATCTCAAGCGGGGACAGCAAAAACTTGTTCCAAACGTTTTCAATTCCGATACTGACTTTCTTCATTTCAGCATAGGCGGCAAGCTCTTTAAGCGCTTCTAAAGCCCTGTCATACGCAATATCATAATCGACGACTTCGCTTCCAGGCTTAAAGTCGACTCCGACCGCGCCGGGAACCACTAAAATCGTGTCCACTCCAAGCAGTGCCACAATATCTAGCTGTTTTCTCACAATACACATTGCCGTCTGACGCACTTCTTTAATTCCGCTCGTTAGCGGATATGACCAATAAAGCCCCGTCGCAACGCTTGTTATCTCTATGCCGACCCTCTCTGCCTCTTTTCTAAAACTCAAGATCTCACTTTCAGCACTTTCAAGGCTAAGCTCTCCTTTTTCCGCAAGCGCAAGCTCGATCCCGTCAAAGCCAGCTTTTTTTGCAAGCTTTATGCAATCGATTACACCTAAACTTTTGGGGAAAGACCAAATATTTATTCCCTTTTTCACACTGTCACCTCCTGTTTGAAATAATCATACAGCAGATTTCAGATTTTTTATTTAGAAAAGCAGACATTTTTTTTGCACTTTTGGTATAAGTGTTTATTCCAACACACATTTGGTATATTATATTATCATATCATCGGTGATGAAATAGGAGCTTTGTATGGAATATTTAAAAAGGGCCCTAAAAGAAGATATCGTTATATCAAAGCTTGTAACATATCATTACTTCGAGTTCGCAAAAAATTATGTCTTTGAGGGAGAAAAGCATAATTTTTGGGAATGCCTTTATGTCGATAAGGGTGAGGTTGAAGTAATGGCTGACACTCACGGTTTCAAGCTCAGGCAGGGAGATATAATTTTCCACAAGCCCAATGAATTCCACAGTGTCTGGGCAAACGGCATAGTAGCACCTAATCTTATTATTGTCTCTTTCGAATGCAAGTCTAAAGCAATGAAATTTTTTGAAAACAAAATCATGCAGATAGACGAAAGGGAAAAGGATCTTTTAGGTGAAATCATTTCCGAGGCAAAAGAAGCGTTTCCTTCTTATATAAAGCAGGACGGTAAAACCGTTTTAAAAAGAAAAAATAATTCACTAGTCGGCTGTGAACAACTAGTGAAAATATCTTTAGAATATTTATTTATATCATTGCTTAGAAAAGGAACCGGCATACAAAGAGAAAGCCGTCTTTCTCTTATAACAAGGCAGCGGTTCAACAACGATATGGTCAAAAAAATAATCGGTTATATGGACATCAATATTTCTGGCAAACTGACTTTTGAAGATATATGCCGGTTTTCCGGGCTTGGAAGCACCAATCTTAAATCTCTGTTCAAAGAGACGTTCGATATGGGCGTGATGGAGTATTACAAAAATCTTAAGATAGAAAAGGCAAAGAATATGATCCGTGAGGATCTTCTCAATTTTACTGAAATTGCCGAAAAACTCGGATATTCATCGATCCATTATTTTTCACGACATTTTAAAAAGGTGACGGGAATGACGCCCTCCGAATATGCTTCATCAGTAAAAATAAAGATTCTGTGAATTTATTTCAAACCTTTTTCAAAAATATTAACTGCAAAATCTAGTATTTTATCTGCATCTATCTGTTCAGCTGTCGGGTCAAGCAGTCTGTCCGTGATAATAAACGAATACAAAATGCCTAAAAACGACCGCGCGGCAATATAATAATCTGTCGTTTTGATTTTGCCGCTGTCCCCTAAAACCTTAAGCTGTTCCGCTAGTCCTTCAGTAACCTTGTGAATAGTGCTTTGATACATTATCTTTCCCGCATCGTTCAAGGGTGTTTTTGCATCAATTGCGATTCTTATAATATTTACTCTGTAGGGATTGTCGAATAATTTTAAAAAGCCGAGTCCGGACCTTCTTAAAAAATCGCTAAGCTTTAGCGTTTTATCATGGGAATCAAGCTGTTGCTGATAAAAAATGTCTGTATTGAAAATAGCGGCAAAAAGTTCTGATTTTGTTTTGAAGAATTTATTTATAACTACTTTGCTGAAACCGCATGTATTGGCGACATCGCTTATCGTTACGGCTGAATAACCTTTTTCAGAAAACAATTTTAGTGCTGTCATTATGATCTTGCGCATGTTCTGCTCATCATCAGGGCTATATTCTTTAAGGTTCGGCAGACTTACAGCCTCAAAAAGCGTCTTTTTATTCTGGTAATATGAATACAGCGTCACAGTAGAGATTCCTGCTTTTTTCGCAATACTCACTATCGACGTTTTTTTATATCCGTTTTTTTTGAATTCTTCCTCAGAAACTTTCAATATCAATTCTTTTTTACTTTCTAGCATGTAAACCTCTCTGTATCCGTGAAACAAGAAAGTTCCAGACCGCATCTGCAGTCTGTATCTTCCCGTCAACCGCCTCCATCAAGCCGCCAATTCTTTTGGCGCTTTTTTTATATGAATCATCGTAAGCAATCTTTTTTACCGATTTTGTAATATTTTTCTTATTCCAGCGGGGAGCCGGTATCCTTATTCCCGCGCCGCTAAGTACGATATGATCTAAATTGATTTGCTGCTCCGGCTGCATAGCAACGCCAACAACTGGAGTTCCCGAAACTAAAGCAGTCTGAACCGTTCCCTGACCGCCATGGATCACGGCTATATCAGCCATAGCATTCACCGTTTTTGCAGGCACGAATCTATCGGTAATATTAATATTATCTTTTCCGCTCACCAAAGACTCTATAGTTTTAATATCACATACAGCTTTCGGTGCAAGAATAAGCGCATGGAACCTGTCAGGCAGATCAGCTATTGCCTTAACAGCCTCAATCAGCATCTCTTTTCTGCCAGAGCTGCCCATAGAGCAGAAAATATTAACCTGTCCATCCTCTGTTTTTTCGAATACCTTGAGAATTTCAGGATCAACATCCCCCTGCTCCGGCGGCGCATAAAGCGGCCCCGTAAGGATAAATCCCAGAGGCATTGGCACGCCGTCATAAAACTCAGGAAGATCGTTAATAACGGTAAAGTCTGACCTCAACATATCAAAAAGATTATTCAGCGTATTATCCTCCCAGCCGCACAACTTTGCGGCATTCAGCAGGTTGGTCTGCTTTAATATAGGAGCCTTTGACGAAAGTGAGGGAGGCGCTGCTTTAATGAGCCTACGTCTCAGCTTTTCAGGCAGGTATGTAAGCGGTACGAGCTGATCGGGAACATCTTTCATTAAGTATGAATTATATAACGACGGCGTGAGTGGAATCGGCAGGAAACAAATAGAAGGAATCACCGGGCTTACCATTCTCCTTGCAATTCCGGCAAACGGCCAGAAGCCATGAAGGATAATGTCCGGGCGAACTTTTTCAAGCGTTTCAATCTCGCCTTTCAGCATTTCCACCGCAAGACTTTCACTGCCGACAAAGTTTCCCTTACTCGGTTTAAGGTCATTAATAAAACCTACACCATCTAATACCGGCGATACACCCTCGATCTCAAAACCGCTCTCTGTTACATTTTTTTCGAACTTGCTGCCATGAGAAAAAAAACATATTTCAGGCGTATATCCTTTTGGCGCTCTTTCACGTATACCCTTAGCAATTTCAAGCGAACGAGTCGCCTCTCCTGCGTCCTGAAGTGCGGTAGATACAGCGATTTTGATATGTCTTTCCATTTAAGTCATCTCCATAATACAGTATAAAGATAAAGCCGGTAATTCAAAAAAATTATACTTACATAAACACAATAAGTCAATAAAAACAAAAATCGGGTGCTGATATTAATCAACATCCGATTTATTTTAAAACAGGCTATCTATCAAATGCATCACATACCGTTTTCGCTCGATGGCGTCATCCATATCCAGGCCGGAAAAACCATCGAAAATATCTGCAAAGGTCGAAAAAAACAGCAGCGTCGCGGCGGTGAGCTGCATCAGCGAAAGTTTTATCTTCATATCATCCATTTCAGGCTTTTTTCTTTTTACCTCACCCGCAATCTTTTCAAGAAAGGCGTTTATCTTTTCAGTAGGTTTCGTATCATAATTTCCGTTTGCAATGATCTCGTAAAAATGAGCCTGCGTTAACTTTGGAAACCTCATTGTATTTATTGAAAAAAAGCTGAATATTTCATAAAGCTGCTGCTTTAATGGCATCGCTTCAGTATACTCAAAATCTTTCCACCCAAAAGCGTTTTCAAGAGTTTCGTTCAGCGCCCGGTCTATCAGCGCATCTTTGCTTCTGAAATAATAACTGACAGCGGCGCTGTTCACGCCGGCCATTTCCCCAATCCGTCTTATCGTGGTATCCTTGACCCCATATTGTTCGATACAGTCTATCGCAGCCTGTATGATTTTTTCTTCGGTGCCGCTCACTCAGAACATCACTCCTTGCCCTAATGATAACATACAGGTAAAATTATGTCAATCAATTATTTTAATCAATTGATTTAATCATACGATTGACATTCTGATAACATCGTGCTATACTGTGCCTGAAATCATACAAAACGCATCAGTTTTGGCTCGCCGCCGGCCGAAACGGCGGCATCCGTAAGTTTCACGGATAATGGAGCTTGTTATGGAAGATTGGTATTTGATAACCGGCGCCGCCGGCGGACTAGGAAAGGCTTTTTGTGCATCATGTGCAAGAAGGGGCTTCAATCTCTTTTTGACCGACGTATCCGACAAAGCTTTAGCCGCTTTGTCTAGCGGAATCAAGCATGAATACGGCATAAAAGTCAGGACGTTCATATGCAATCTTGCAAGCGAGAACGGGCGGGATTCACTGTATGCCCAGATCGAAGCATCAGAAATAAAATTCACAGGACTTATAAATGTTGCGGGAACTGATATCGAAGGCGAGTTTGCCTATCGCAGTCTCAAATCGCTCAGGAATACGATGCAGGTCAATATGCTGAGCGCGGCGGAAAATATAAACCGCGTATTATGCTTCCGCCAGGAAAACAGACGGTTCACCATAATAAACGTCGCAAGCCTTGCCGCTTATCAGCCGATGCCCTATAAAGCGCTTTACTCCGCCACTAAGCGTTTTCTTGTCCATCTTTCTCTGGGCATCAGAGAAGAGCTTAAACCTTACAACGTCACCGTTACGGCTCTGTGTCCCAGCGGCATGCCCACAACAAAAGCATGTGTAGAGTGCATTAACGCACAGGGCATTGCAGGCATACTGACAACAATGAACACCGGTGATGTCGCCGAATACACATTGAAACAGGCGCTTCGCGGCAAAGCGCTTGTAATACCCGGAGTCTTGAACAAACTGCTGGGCATACTGTCAACATTGGCCCCCGATACGCTCTCGGCCGCGCTCGTAAGGCGGCAGTGGTCAAAGGCTCTGCAAAAACGATGCGGAACCCTTAAACCGCAGGAAAACAACCCTACCGCAAACCCCGTGCCGGAAATCTCCGGTTAATTCAAATTTTGGTATGCCGCCCGCCGGAAGCAGCGGCAGCTGCGTCAAAACGCGGCTTACGGAGCTTGATATGAATAATGCAAAAACCGCAGTCGTAACAGGTGCTACGGCAGGAATAGGATTATCAGCGGCAAAAATGCTCGTAAAAGCGGGAATAAACGTTATCGGCGTCGGCAGAGATCCGGATCGCTGCCGCGCCGCAAAAGAAGCCATAATAGCTGAAACGAACAACACAAATATCAGGTACATCACAGGGGATCTTTCATCGATTTTGGAAGTCACCCGAATAGCGTCTGAAATAAAAACGTTACTTGCAGAAAATGGCGGAAAACTCGATATCCTCATGAACGTCGCCGGTACAGTTTCGTCATGGTTCGTCGGAACACCGGATGGCTATGAGCTTCAGTTTGCGGTGAACCACCTTGCGCCGTTCCTGCTGACACACGAACTGTTGCCATGCCTTCTTTCCGCATCTGCCGCAAGAGTGCTCGTGGTCAGTTCCGGCTCGCATTACCACACACGCATCAGCTGGAAGGACGTAATGATGAGACGGCACTACAGCTGTCTTGCCGCTTACAAGCAATCTAAGCTCTGCAATGTCCTTTTTATAACCGAGCTTGCAAGAAGACTTAAGGACACACCTGTTTGTACATATGCTATTGACCCTGGGCTAGCCGATACAGATATTGGGCTTAAGGGTACGACCGACATTGAACGGTTTGTCTGGAAACTGCGCCAGCACTCCGGCACTCCACCTGAGATACCGGCAAAATATATGGTCAACGTCGCAACAAAGCCTGAGTATGCCGGAAAAACGGGTCTTTATTGGCAAAACGGGAAAGAAAAAAAGCCAAGCTCCGTTTCCCGTGACCAGAAACAAGGAGAAATTCTTTGGAAGCTTTCAGAAAAATTGTGCGGCATAAAGGATAAGTGCCCAATATAGGAGATTACAAAAAAAGCAGGCGCTCGCGGCTGAAATACAGCAGAGTGCCTGTTTTAACAAAATATCTAAACTAATGCTCAATCTTGTATATCCTTTTTTTAAGCGGCAGCATAGAAAGTATCCGCTGTATGTTCCTGTCCCAGAAATCCCACTCATGGACGCCCGGCTCTTCAAAATATTCAAGCGGAATGCCCAGTTTTTCAAGCTTATCCTTAAAATGAAGGTTGCCCTCATGCAGGAAATCCTCAGTGCCGCAGCATGCGATAAGCTTCGGAAGCGACACACTTTTTTTTACATCCTCATGCGCGAGGTGGAACAGATCGTTACAGCTTCCCTCAATCTCTCTATCTCCCATTATCATTTTTGTCTGCGCCGCATATTCTTGCGGATAGCTTTTAACAAGACCAACTATATCCACCGCGCCGGAAAGGCTTGCCGCCGCACCCACGGTTTCAGGCTTCGCAAGCGCCCACTTCATCGCTCCGTAACCGCCCATCGAAAGGCCGGCAACAAAGTTGTCCTCACGCTTGTCTGAAAGCGGAAAGTAATAACGCATCACATGTGGAAGTTCTTCCGTCACAAATGTGAAATAAGGGCTTCCATAAGCCATATCTGAGTAAAAGCTGTTCGAAACCGCCGGCATAACGACCGCAAGCTGATATGCCCCGGCATACCGTTCTATAGATGACCTTCGTGTCCAGGAGGTATGGTCGCCGTTTAGTCCGTGCAGCAAGTAAAGCGTCTGAAGCTTTGCGCCGGTATCAACATGTTCTTTGCAATCGGAAGATGAATAAAGCTCCGGCAGCAGAACATTGACTGAAGTAAATGAAAAAAGGCTTTGTGAATAAAAGTTAAGTTCGAGCAGTGCCACGATTTTTGACTCCTTTAAACGTAATATGTAATATTATATCACGTTCTTTTAGATCCTGTAACAAAAATTAAAGAATTATCCCATAATTTTCAAGCTGCTTTCTTGCGTCGTCCGCATTCGAGAAAACAAAGCCGTTAAATCCAAGCTTTCTTGCGGTTTCAATATTTTCTTTCGTATCGTCCATAAAGACGCATTCTTCGGGGCGTAAGCCATACTTTTCGATGAGGATCTGATATATCCCTTCATCCGGCTTGATCAGCCCGATCTCGTATGATATGACCTTCCCGTCCGCGCCGGATAAAAAATCGAACGCCTTTTCACACCGTTCATACGGTTCTTTCGGAAAATTCGATAAAAGATAGACGGAATAGCGCTTTTTTAATTCCCAGAAGAGTTTCACCGTTTCGTCTATCGGACTCATCATATCAAAAAACCAGCCGTCGCAGAGCACCTTTCGGATCTCTTTTTCAAGTGACGGCGCACATTTTGAAAGATATTGCCGCAAAAGCTCGTCCGTTTCATACAAACCGCGGTCATAATCGTCCCACGCGGGATTTAAAAATATAGCGCGATTTACTTTTTCTAATTCTTCCCCTTCAAAGCCAAAAGTTCTTAAGAATTCGGGCTTGTCGAAATGAAGCAGCACACGACCAATGTCAAATATTATATTTTTAATCGACATTAAAAAACCATCCTTATATTTTTTTAAAATAAAATGAAAACAGCGTTCCCACCGTAATGAGCATGTGGGACGCCAGGTATGTAGGGATTATTGGCAGTTTCCCGGCTCTTCCCGCAAAGACTTGTTCGGCGATCAGCGTGTCGCTGAACAGAAGCGTCATCACTCCCAGCACTATAATGGCAAGTGGAATGAGGGGCGCATTTAGGTCAAGCGCAAACGCCAGCGAACAGAATGAAATCACGAGATAAAGCAAAACTGCTACCCTCATCGGCGCCGCCGAAATGTGCGGCAACAGCCGGACAAAGTAATAGATAAGCCCCCCTGCAAGCCCGACGCCTAGTGCCGCCCAGCGGATAACACCATGCCTGCCGTTTAAAATAAAAAATGTCGTAAAGAGCGCATGTGCAACAAAAAAACATGCTATTCCCTTTATAAACGTATTCGGTATGCCGTGGCGGGTGCTTAAAAAGTAGTCGCCGACGACTGAAACAGCAAGCGCAAGCGGAACAGCCCACCCTTTTTGCAGCACCTGCAGCCCCCCAAAAAGAAGAAGCACGGCGGCGCAGGTCAGGGTTGCAAGCGTCTGGTTTGAAAAGCCCGGTCTTCTCGCCCCCAAAATCACAAAATAAAGTGGAATTATCAGCGCTGCTGAGCCGAAAATCTTGAAAACGCTCGAACTAAAAAATTCCGAAAATGTCTTCATCTCATACCCCCTAATAGTAAAATTATAGCCCTCCAAACAAAAGCGATATTATATTCAGTTTTTCAATAATCAAAAACACGATAATAGCCAGCGGTATCATTCGCAATCGCTGGCTATTACTTCTCGGCAACAATATAATCAGCAAAACGGCTGAAAATAAATCGAATCCTCTCGTTAAATCCTTCACCAAAGAATGTGTATAAAGAAATCTGTAACCCAAAGTAATAAGCAGCCCGACAGGAAGCGCCGCGCAAAACGATGCCACCCAGCCTTTTCCCCGGCTGAACCATACGATAAAAGCGGGAACGGGTGATACTAAAGCTATGATCCCCCATCTTAAAAAATAATACCTTGGGAAAAAGTGAAATAAAAGAGTTGAGTATAAATAATATGTAAATAACATGCCGGCAAAGAAGACAAATACATGTAAAGCCGCTGCCTCCGGCGTCCTGCTGAAAGCGGCAATAATCGCTGCGAGCAATACCCAAGGTCCGATATCAGTACTGATGCCGCTAAGCAAATTAAGCAAATCACCTGACAGCCCGAAATGCGGAACTGCCTCAACAAGCTTTGCTAAAAAGCCCGTTATCAACCCCAGCGCAAGAGGCAAAAGCGCATGACAGATTTTTTGCCGCACCGACAAATCGTTATTCGCCCTCATTCTTACGTGATTCATTAAATCTGTTGCGTTCATTTCATCACTTTCCGTCCCTAAAAATTGCATATATTTAATATACAATAATTTTTACTAAAATTAAACAAAAATATCTTATTACCTTTAAAATTAAAAACCGTCTGATATTTCAGGCGGTCTCTGACTGTCGAAAAAGACAGGCATTTTATTTTTTATGCTTTTTCTTATATTTTTTCTTTTTGAAAATTTTAAAGGGTTTTACTTCTTCGTCCATGCTTTCACAAACCAAACCGCTATCTTCAGCACTTTCAGCCGCATAGCTTACATCAATGGGATTATCATCACCTTCGGCTGCAATTTCTCTTTTCTCTTGGTTATCATATAAAATTATAGCAGTTCTGTTATCTCTGACCACTAAAGCTGTGATCATATCTCCAATAATTTCTTCCCCTGCTCCGTTTTTCGCGGTATCCTCAGCAATATCGCTTATTTCTTGAATAACTTCAATTTTGATTTCCTTCTCTGTGTTTTCGATTTGCTCAGTATCATGGGCAACCATACCGAGTCGTTTTTGTATATCTGATATTATCGCTTTTTTATTTTTTATCGCCTGCTCGTCAGCATTAATTGATTCCATATATGCAAGCATATTTCTCTGGACAATTAAATCACCCTTCAATATCTCGTCATCCAATTTTACTCACCTCTTACGTTCAGCTCTGCGGGATTGCTGGTATTAAAAATATTATTTTTAAACTCATTATTCGGATGCAGCCTTAAAATATCATATCTGCCGCTGTCGATCACTGTATTGCCCTCGATGATATTGCTCCCTGTTCCGATATAGATGCCGTTCACGCCGCTGCACTGTATACGATTCGACGTTATTTTGGTGCCCGCCATACCATAAATGGAAATATAAATGCCATTCTGAGCATTATTCAAAATAAGATTTTCGGCAATCACACTGTTTTTGCCGCTCGAAATAACGCCGTCTCCGGTGTTATCGCTTAGTATATTTCCTTTCACTGAAGAGTTTGAATAAGCCGAAATGGCAGATCCGGTGTTTTTGAAAACTTTATTATAAAAAATCATATTTTTTTCGCCCATGCAAATGATTCCGCCATTGTTGTTTCGTGAAACATTATTGCGGATGATCGAGAATTCTGTCATATCCCCCGTAATATATATGCCATACTGACCGCAGCTTTCAATGGTATTGTAATTTATACTGCCGCCGCATGACCCATAACTGTAAACTCCGTAATTCAAAAAACCAGACATACGGTTTTTAATGAACTTGATGTTTTTGCTGTTATAAAACTCTGCCCCCACATATGAAACATCGCTTATTGAACACCTGTATACAAGTACGTTAGAGCTGTTTTCGATATAGAACGCCCATAGTGCATAATTCTTAATTTTAAAGTTTTGTATCTCTATTTTATTTGCGTTATTAATATAAAAAGCGTATTGCAGCGCAAAGTCTCCATATAAGACGGTATCTTCCCCACCGACCAACTTGAGATCGTTTTTGTTTATATTAAGGCTTTCGCGGTAAACCCCGTTTTCAACGATGATTTTATCTCCGGGATTTGCGGCATCTATCGCCTCTTGAATAGTCTTGTAATCTTTTTTGACATATATTGTTGCCATATAAGCTCCCTGCCGCGTAAGAAGTGCACAACGCGGTTGCCGCTTTTTACGGCAGGCGGCATGCCGAACTCCGACGGCGTTCCCGCCATCTCATTTTAATCTCCTCTGGAATATATCCAATTCATTTTATTCGTGGCAATGTCAAGCGTGTCTAAAAAGATTGATATTTCAGCATATTACGATAGGAAGCGACAGCCGAAAGAAAAAAATCCCGCATATCCCGAGGCTTCTGTAAGTACTAAATAGATGAAATTTTTATACAGCATTAGCAAATATCGCTATTGCTGTAAAAGTGTTATTTTGTTATAATATATAAGAATGGATTATTCTTTGAAAGAAAGTGAAAAAATGATTGAAGACAAATATATACATTTTACCATCGGCCGTCAGAAACACATTGCGCTGATAGCGCATGATAACAAAAAGGATGCGCTTGTTGAGTGGGTCGATGCAAACAAAGACATACTTAAAAGCCATTTTCTTTCCGGAACAGGAACGACTGCCCGCATTATATCCGAAAAAACCAATCTTCCTGTAGTTGCTTATAACAGCGGTCCTCTTGGCGGCGATCAGCAGATCGGTGCACGCATCGTTGAAGGACGCATCGATTTTATCGTGTTCTTCTGGGATCCTCTTGAGGCACAGCCGCATGACCCGGACGTAAAGGCATTGCTCCGCATTGCGGCAGTATATGACGTTCCGATTGCAAACAATCAGGCAACGGCTGATTTCATGCTTACCTCTAAGTATATGGACAGCGAATACGACCGCAAGGTATTGAATTATAATACCATAATACAAGACCGCTTAAAACACTTTATAAAAGACTAATAAAACGCCTTAAGGTTAGATTTGACCTTAAGGCGTTTTTGATTAAATTTCGTTTAGTTCTTCTTCAGGTTTGAGCCGGTTCTTTGCAAGATTGTTTTCAATAAAAGAAATTATCTTTCTTCTTTTCAGCTTATTGATCCCAAACACCCCAAGCTGCAGAACTGCTGCAAAACATATGACCCCCAAAAACGGAATCGTGCTTTCAAGTCCTGTTGTCAGAAAGCTATAAGAAAACAAAAAAAACGCAAATAAATATATAACAAAAATCATCATCTTTGCATAGACACCGTTGCGAAAACTTCCGAAAAGGCGCCACTTTTGACCTTTTTTTTCAATCTTTCCGAAGAAAACCGGGTCGACTGAATCTTTTGCAAACAGCTTTTTTGATATTTGAATCAAAATCGTTTTACCCTCGGTGTATTTATTAAAAATCAATTTATTATCTTTTTTTTTCATTGCCTCGTCAACAGTTTTAAGCACTTCTTCATCCGATTTGACTTTTATTTCACAGCTATACCTGCTTTTTTTCTTGTTCAATATAATGCACCTCGAATTTGAATTGTGATATTGCCTACCACGCAGATTAAATATATAATAAAGGTATATTATGACTGATTTCTTAAGGGGGATGCAAAATGTCTTCAAAAAGACCTAATATCGTGTTCATGTTCAGCGATCAGCAGCGTTTCGATACGCTTGGCTGTTACGGACAGAAACTGCCTGTTACGCCGAACCTTGACAGGCTTGCGAGAGAGGGAACAAAATTCAACTTTGCGTTCACATGCCAGCCGGTTTGCGGTCCTGCCCGCGCATGTCTTCAAACGGGGAAATATGCAGCTGAGCTGAATTGTTTTGTAAACGCAATGCCGCTTCCGAAGGATACGCGGACTATTGCGGAGTGTTTCAATGATGCCGGTTACGATACAGCATATGTTGGAAAGTGGCATCTTGCGAGCGACAATGAACATAACTACAAGGACAGCCCTGTCCCCGAAGAACGCCGCGGAGGCTATAAATATTGGATGGCATCCGATGTTCTGGAGTTCACATCGCACGGATATAATGGTCATGTTTTCGACAATGAAAACAAACAGCATGATTTTGTCGGGTTCCGCGCAGACTGCATACAGGAATTTGCCTTGGATTACATACGGAATCGTGACAAAAACAGCAACAGGCCATTTTTCCTATTTATATCGCATATCGAGCCGCACCACCAGAACGACCATAAAATTTATGAAGGCCCCGACGGAAGCAAGGAAAAATGGAAGGATTTTGAGGTTCCTGGCGACCTTATCGGCACAGGCGGCAACTGGAAAGAAAACTACCCGGATTATCTCGGCGCCTGCAACGCCCTTGACAACAACGTCGGAAAACTTATGGATACGCTTAAAACTTATGGATATCTTGAAAATACCATATTCATCTACACCTCTGACCATGGGACACATTTTAAAACTCGAAATCCCGAATATAAGCGCTCATGCCATGAAAGTTCGATTCGCGTGCCGATGATTGCATACGGACCCGGCTTCATGGGCGGAAAAGTCATAAATGATCTTGCCAGCCTTATCGATATCCCGACCCTGCTCGACTGCGCCGAAATCGAAAAGCCGGACGGCTTTAGGGGTAATTCGCTTTTGAAGCTTGCAAAAGGGGAAGCCGAAAACTGGCCTGACGCTGTTTTCCTCCAAATAAGTGAAAATCATATCGGACGTGCTGTCCGCACAGATAAATGGACATACTCGGTCCGTGCATTAGGAGATGCCGGAACTCAAAAGGATGCCGACGTTTATTATGACTATCTGCTGTATGATCTTGAAAATGACTATTATCAGAAAAACAACCTGATTGGCAAGCCTGGATACGAAAATATAACAGCTTCACTGAGACAGATTTTAAAAGAAAAAATGGCCGAAGCCGGCGAAGAGATGCCTGAAATACTCCCGAACACGATGGCGCCGGAAGAATGGCACCAGTTCAACGAATTCACACCGTCAAAACGCAAAGCGATATAAGGAGAGAACACCTTGAACGCATTCTCCGTCCTTGTAAAACCAGCCTCTTCACTCTGCAACATGCGCTGCTCATACTGTTTTTATCACAGCACGAGCAGCACTAGAAAGAACTTTTCATACGGTCTTATGAGCCATGAAACAGCCCATAACCTTATTGACCGTGCCTTCTCATACAAACCTGAACCCTTTGCAGTTTCATTCCTATTTCAGGGCGGCGAGCCCACCCTTGCTGGTCTTGATTTTTTTGAGGATTTTACCAAATACGCGGCAGAAAAATTGCCGGCAGGCTGTGAGATCAAGTATTCGATACAGACTAACGGGCTTTTGCTAGACAGTTCTTTTTGCGATTTTTTTAAAAAAAATCAATTTTTGCTTGGGCTGTCGCTTGATGGAGATAAGGCTATCCACGACCTTTTAAGAAAGGACGCTGACGGCAAAGGAACCTTCACAAGAGTAATAACAGCGGCAAAACTGCTTGATAAGACAAGCGTCGATTTCAACATTCTCACGGTGGTTACGAAAACAGTCGTAAGACACATCCGTTCGATATGGAACGAATATGAAAAGAACGGCTTCAAATATCTTCAGTTTATTCCATGTCTGCCCCCGTTTGACGGGAGTACGGACAAGTTTTCCCTTACTCCGCAGCTCTACTCTGATTTTCTGAAGGAATCGTTTACACTTTATGCCAATTCAATAAAACATGGAAAGTATGTAAGCGTAAGATTTTTTGACAACCTCATACTGCTGCTAAAAGGAAATCGAGCCGAGCAATGCGGGCTGAACGGCCGCTGCTCATTCCAGTTCGTGACTGAGGCAAACGGCGGTATTTACCCATGCGACTTTTACTGCATGGATAAATATCTCTGCGGCAACGTAAATGATGAATTGTTTTCAGAAATCGAATCATCGCAAAAAGCAATGTCTTTTTTAGGTAACTCCGCCGCATGGTCTTCTCTCTGCAAAGAATGCGGATATAAGAGTATATGCGGTGCAGGCTGTAAAAGATACCAATCTTTTTATTTTTCATCACCTGATTTTTGTCCGCACAAGGAATTTTTGAACTATGCGATGAGGGAACTTCAAACTATCTCCCGTTACCTTTAGTTTTAAAACAGTAATATTTTACCATTAGTTGTTTTTTATGTCAACTGTCAAAATCTGCACACTTTTATTACAAAATCACCTTCATTAAGATTAAGAGCCATATAATAACGGCTTTAAAAAATTCAAAATCAGAAATAATATTAATAGGCAACAAAAAATTAATTTTTTATTGTCTAAGAAGGTGAAGTTGATGATGTACGGCAGATATGGCGGCTTTGGTGGCTACGGCGGTTACGGCGGCGGCTATGGTTACAGAATGATGGGATACGGCTGGGGAATCTTACTAATGCTCGGCCTTCTTGTACTGATAATTTTAGGCATAGTTGCTCTTTCACGTTATATCAGGAATTCTGGCGCTAGATATAAAACGGCTGGATATAACGATAATCAGAGAGTTCATTCGATCAATATCCTAAATGAAAGGTATGCCAAGGGCGAAATTTCACGAGAAGATTATTTTAGAATGAGATCAGAAATCGATAAAGATTCCTATCAGTAAAAAAGTCAGGAGAATTCTCCTGACTTTTTTGTTATTTTTATTAATTTTCCGATGTATTCGGCGAAGGATGTTCCTTAAGGTAGCTAAGTGTGTTATAAACCATTTCTGCTGCGTCGGCACGGGTGATTTCAGCTTTCGGATTAAACTTCCCGTCTGTAAGGCTTACGATTTTATACACAAGCGCGCGTTGGATAGCTCCGCTGTATTCTACTGTGATCTGGTCATTGTCTGCAATGTCCTTCGGGACGATATTTATCATAGGGAGATTACCGTATTTCTCCATAGCGTGGATCAAATAATAGGTGAATTCCTCACGAGTCATTTCCGCATTCGGATCAATATCCTGTGGAAGCCCCAGATCGTTCACAGATGCAATAATAAGTGTATCAGCATACCATGCATTGTCATCCGCATTTTTAAAATAATCAGTAGCTTTAGGGGCTTTTATAAATCTTACATTATCGATATTGAGTCCAAACGTATTTACAATAAGCTTGATGCCCTCAGCCATCGTCAGCGTTTGCTGCGGGGCAAATATCCCGTCTGCAACTCCGCCCACATAGCCCTCTTTTTGAAGCTCGAGGATTTTGTCCTTTGATGAAACGTTATTAAGATCAGTAAACGGAGTTCCGGCGGCCATCGTCTGGCATGTAAGTGACAGCGTAAGTACCGCCGCAGTTGAAACTGAAATTATTTTTGATTTGAAACTCATTTTGACACCCCTTTTAATTATTACTACTTATTTGACGGATGTAAATCAAAAAAGTTTCATTCTTATGCGCGAACTTTAGAATAGTTAAGACCACGCCTGATGACGCTGGCTTTCACTTACTTTACAGTCCCTTATTTCATATTCAACTTTCCTTACTTGTGCTATTCTTGCAGTAAAACATAATGGCTTGATTAATGAATTGCGCTAATCGGTCATCGCCATAGCCGTTTATGGTTTTTGTAAAACGTTCATCCGAGATATAAAGAGAGCCTAAATACCGCAGCATTTCAATCGAGCAATCATAGTAATTCTGCGAAATAAAAAGTCGCCATTCATGAATAACGGTTTGAATATCCTTGCTGTTTGGGGATTCATCAATGTGCTGATAAATCTTCGTGAATATTTTTTTTGCAGTATTGTTTAGCAATATCAAATTATAATTTTTATCTTTATCCAAATTTGTGCTTGTATTTTTGTACTGCTGATAGGCTAACGTATTTTTCCATCGTTCCAAAACTTCTTGATGATAACGCTTCTGCAATTCAATGATTTTGTGCTCATTGAACGCATCAAAACTTATTTCAGTTTCTCCCTTTAACACTCTGTCAATCAGATCAATTAGCTCATTAATGCGCTTTCGTTTTAACAATAAAATATCGATGTGTTTTTTTAAGGCTTCTTCTTTACTATAAACAGGATCAGTCATCATAGATTTAGTTTCCTTAAGATTAAAACCCACCTCTTTGAAAAACAAAATTTGCTGTAGCCTGTCCAAATCGGCATTGGAGTATAAGCGATATTTAGCTTCTGACACGCTGGAAGGGGATAATAAACCTATTTGATCATAATAATGAAGCGTTCGAATAGTTATTCCCGTCATTTTAGCAACTGTGTTTACTGTCATTAAATTTTCTTTAGTCATCCCAAAAATCCTCAACTTCTCTCAAAATTTCTTCTGTTGGCATCAATGTGGCTTCAATAATAGTTTTACCTGTCTTTTCCAAAAAGTGTTTTACCATATGATAGCCACATGCATACCCGGCACAATATGGTAATCCTACAGGAACATATCCCTGCATATTTGCCATTTCATCACCGTAGAGATAAGCTGTTAAATTATCTAATCCGGTTACTTCAAGCCCCTCTTTAATGATAGGCTTTATACAATCATTTAATGTCTCCATGTCTGTTTTCGCTACCCAAGGGCCAACCATATCCTCACCATAGATTGACACCGCAAAATTTTCTGCAAGCCCTTCATTCACCATCATGCCAGCCAGCGAAATATCATTTCTCCATTTCTCAAATTGGAAACGAATATTATGATTGCATTCGTGTGCAAGAGCAACTGGCATACGCTTCATAGTGTAGTCGTTTGGAGTAAGCGAGCCAAAAATATAACCAGGGATTCCACCATCGCCACAATACCCTTCATTTAGAATGGTGTATGGGCTTTGGGGATCAGCAAGTAATATTGTAAAGAGATAACTTTGAATCGGGAGTTCAATACCTGCATTCAAAAAGCAGTTTATTGATTGTTCAATGGACTTTTGACACTCGTTCCAAAACTGATTTGAGGAAAGAAGTTCAATGCTTTCTTTTATGGTGTCATCCACTTTAGTTGGGGTCAAAAATCCCAACATTCGACTTGCCATAATCACATCGTATCCTTGTTTTTGTGGTGCTTTTAAGGGAATGTTATAGCAAGACCACTTAAATTCAAAAGGTTTCATTAACTCATACCGGTAAATATCATCTTTTTTATCTATCGGTGCAGCTACAATCTTCTTATAAATTTCGTCTGAACGAATATTTTTTATAATCATATTTTTCTCCATTTCTACTTTCTTCCTATTACTATACACTATGACGTAACGGCAGAGTCAATATCTTTTTAAATTTTATTAGTGCTGCATTTTTATAGCCTTGCCAGCGCTCAATTTTCTCAGTATTGTTCCGATATTCATTTTTATCATTAGGTATATCTCTTGCCTTCTATATTTGGGTGCAAATACCGGCATCTCCATTTTGAAGGTGCTAAACTTTGTATGTATTTATGACAAAACCTCCTTTTGCTTGCATTCTAACAAAAGGAGGTTTTCTTATATCTAAAGATATTAATTCCACCAGCATAGCTGGCGGTTATTTTTCGCTAAGGCC
>JAUZPM010000025.1 GCA_030705925.1 Bacillota bacterium | reverse complement strand
TTTTAGTTTCTTCCGGTTTATTTGCCAAAAAAATCATCCTTTCACGTCTGTTTTGGCGTTCAGATCAGCCATCGGTTCACCGGGATCATCTTCCAGCAGAACGATCATGTCAAAGCTTACAAAAAAATGAAGCACTCCGTCGACGATCTCATATTTCATGGCGGTTCCGCGGACAGCGGAGCCGTCGAGCAGCGTGATATACTCAAGTGCTGCATACATATCCCCGCCTTTTTCATTCATATCCCCATAGTCGTTCTTATCGGCGGGAAAGTAATGGATGTCAAAGGGGTGCTGCCTTAAGAAGCGGTTGCCGATAAGCGGGGATTGTGACGGGGTAAGCGGCATAATAAAAAAACAGGGCTCGTTAAAGCCCTGTTCGACCGGACTGCTGTATATCCGAAAGCCGTCCCCGAACGTACGGTTTAGTTTTACGGAAATTCCGTCAATGATTTTATTTACCATTAAAACATCCCTCCATCAAGGCGGCAAGCTTGTTTTGAAGTAATTTTGATGCAGCGGAGGCAGTCTGCTGTTCGGCAGTTTTCAGATTGAACTTTCCTTGAATCCATTTGCCGTCCGACTTGTGGCCATACTCCTCGTCGGTCAAAACAGAAGCTGCCACCTCCGCCGTGTAGACATTGCCTTTTTTGATTACAGCGACTGGTTTTGCCGCTGCCGGCATGTTTTTTTCTGCAAGTTCGTGAGCAATGTCCCCGGCGGCGCTCTCAAAAAACTTTTGTGCCTCTTTGTCCTGCATCTTTAAAATCTTTTTTTCAAGCTTTTTAAGCTCAGAGAAATCACATGCCATCACGCCCACCCCTCAAACAGCTCGAGTGTGATTTCCTGATGTGTGCTAAAAACGGCGGGAACGCCGCTGTTTTTATAGATATTGGTTCTGCCGTTCTGGGTGACGGTGATCTTAGAGCCTGCCGGAACGCTTATATCGGAGGCAAGGAATAAACTCACGATCTGGACGATCTTGTTTCCCGTGCCGGATTCGGAAGCTTGCGCAAAGGTTTTAAAAGAGATCCTGCACGGCTCGTCCCGAACAATATCTTCAGGGAGGAAGACGGTCCTTTTTGTCACGGGGTCAACGGTTTCATTTCTGACCGTAATGGTGCAGACGCCTTTCCATAACGCTTCAAGATGATTCACCATTTGATGCACCTGTAGGCAGTAAGCCTCTTTTCTGCGTTTTCGCGCATGGACTCGATAAGGTCGTCCATTCGGGTTTCGGGCGTAATGTCGGCGTATTCGACAGTGGTATCCCCCTCCTCGATCTGTTTGACAGCGGTGTCAAAATCAAAGCCTTCAAGCTGCCCCGTTGATTTTTTGCTAAACAGGAATTCAGCGGCGGCAAGATCCTCGGCAATACACTGAAGTTCAGGCTTAAAAGAGTCTGCATCAAGGATGCCACATTCATCCATGACATGATTTTCAGCCTTTTTGATGACATAGCCTAGTAGCCATTCGTCGGCAGGGGCGAAGGTATAGCCAAAAGCGGCAAGCAATTCCTTCACATCTTCCAGCATTTGAATCACATCCTTTACTCAGCATCCTTTATTTTTTTCTTAGACTTTTCTTCCACGCGATAGCCGCGCGCCCTAAACCAGTCGGCAATATAGGGGTCAGAGGTCTCGCCGGCGCCGTTTATAAAGGCGACGCCGGCAGAAATACCCGAAAAATCCTTGTTGGGCGCGAAAATTTTAGCCATTCGACCACGTCCTTACTGAACTTTGATCTTGCGGAGGATGCCTGCCGCTTTAGTGGCTTTAAGTATAACAGCTGCGACCATTTCGACCTCACCCGTTTTAACGGCGCCGGAGGTTTTGAAATCTGGAAGCCATGAACGGATCGGTGAAACGCCTGCAATTGAGGCGGCATGGAAACCGTCAAGCCCCAGTCTTGCGGCAAAGAGTGAAGTTTCGCCGGAAGCGTTTGTTGCAACGACAGGATTGTTAGTGCCGGGCTTAGCGCCGAAATCGACAAGCGGAACAGCGCCGTAAGTCTCGATCTGTTTGCCGAAATTGTCTTTTGTGACCTGATACATTCCGGCGCGTCTGGCGCAGGCACGAATCTTTGCGATAAGCTTCGTATTACCGCCGATGAATGAGGGTGTGCCGTCCAGTCCCATCAGAAATTCATCGAGTATATCGAGGAACTCTTTGTAATTGGTGTCAACAAGCGCAGAAGTAGAAAGATCTATTGCGGCGTCTGGAATAAGCTCCGTAGATGAGCCGGTAACCGCCTTTTCAAGGCCGTCAAAAGCATTGTCGTCGACAGCGGAGTCGCCGTTGATAACGGTATCGTTGAATAGAGCGGAAGCTGCTTTGATCTTCTGCTGCATCTGGAGTGTGGTTTCAGAAACGATGCCGCCCATATTGCTGAGCACGCGGTCGATCTGGAAAGAACCTCCGAAAATTTTAAGGTCGGCGGTATAACGCTGTTTCGTGACCTCCTGTGGGGCATATTCGCTGTTGACGGCACGGAAAGCCGCGGTGGGCTGGGTGATCAGCCTTGTATAGCCGTAAGTAAGAGTCGCGCCTCCTGTTGGGGAAACACAGTCGTCGAATGTTAAGTTGTTGAAAAGGAAATTGCTTTTTGCGAATTCATCGATGACCCCGACTTCAAGGTCATCCTGAACATCAAGCTTCGCTTGAGCTAATGTAACTGCCATTTAAAAATCCACCTTTCATTTATTCATTTGATTGAAAATGCAATTTGACCGCGTCGGTAAGTGACGCAGGTTTAGCGGTACCGGGCTGGCCGTCCTTTTTTTCGCCGGGAACTACGCCTCTTAATCCGTGTGTGGTCCTCTCGGTGCCAAACAAAAACCGTGTATCTTCCGAGTCAGCCAGTTTTTTTACTTCCTCATCCAGTCCTTTGATATTGTCGCCCTCGAGCTCGGCATTTTCTAGGAAATCAGTAAGAAGCGCTTTAGCTGCAACAGTGCTCTTAGCCTTAGCCGCCGTCAAAGATCTTTCAACTATACTGTCGATCTTCATCTGTTTTACCTTCGCTTCAAAGGATGCTTTCTCCGCCTCGATGCGGGTTTCAAGTTCTGTTATCTGCTTTTTAAGGGGCTCTGTGTCTACAGCGGAATTTTTCAAGGTTTCAAGCTGTTTTTTTGATTCGTTTACTTCATCGAATCTAATTTTCGGAATAAAACCTTTAAGTTCTTCCGCAGATGCATCAGCGCATTTCTGAGCGGTTTTCTCATCTAGCCCTAGTGTTAAAAAATCCTCTTTTTTCATAAATGAGTTCCTTTCAAATTCATTTTTTCACCTGGTTCAGTCCAGTATCATTCGTCTTGTTCTTTTACGCCTTCAGTACCAAAAAGGCGGTAATCAGCCCTTCAGTTTCTCGCTTTCAAGCTGACCGTAAGTGTAAGGTTCAAGCTGCGCATGGGTATAAGTTTCAAGCCTGCCGTAAGTACATTCCTCAATGGATATTTTAATAATAAAAGGCGCACCGGCACTGACCGGATTCGGCGTAAGTTCCGCGAACGTAATGATGGGAGCAGTGCTATATGACATTTACAAACACCCGCGCTTTCCGTTCTTCAGGCGGTATAGTGTAACTTAATTCGAGTATGAACCTTCCTCTTGAGGATGGCGAAATAAAAGCAGAAACGGTATGCTGGTCTATGAGGCAGTTCCCGCTGGCAACAACTGTTCCGCAGTCATCAATAAGTTCAAATTCGGCGGAAGAGATGGAAAACTCGCTAATGGTTCTGCAACTTATAACAAAGTCGATGTATTTGCTCTCGCCGAAAATAAATTCAGCATTCACTTTCTTTCACCACTCTTTCAGAAAAGCGCACAGAAAATCTACTGTCCTGCATCAAAGCCTCGAAAGCATCAGCTTCGAGTTTAGCGGAAAACGCGTCATAGATAAGCGCCTCGAATTCATCGAATATTTCCAATTTAAAAACACAGCCCTCGTACATATAGAGCAGGGCTGTATAATAGGCAATGTTTCCGCATTCGTCCCGCGCCCAGATTTCCACGACATAAGTGCCGTCGGAGAGGTCAGCCGGGACAGTGGCATCCCACTGTCCCAGCTGATTCTTCTTAAAAACCAGGTCAAAGCTGTCCGCTCTGCCTGTGATCGACGTCACCATCAGCCTGCCGCCGTGACCTTAATGATATAGGTCGCTCCAGCGTCAACAGGGTTAGGCACAAGTTCGATAGCGGAAATCGTCGGTGGAACCGTATCAAGGGTAACGGTGCGAGTGATAGTGGTTGCCTGACCGAGTGAATCGGTCGCAGTGACAATGATGGTGTTGGTGCCCTCGGCATAGGTGACCGCTTTGCTGAAGGAACCGCTCGAAACCGTAACAGTGCCCTGGTCGACATTGTTGAGCTTGATTGTGACCGTAACGGGGCTGGACAGTTCATCATTGGTGGTGCCTGCGATAGTTCCGGCAGAAACGTTGGTAATAAGTCCGTCAGCCGGTGTGCTAACATTCAGCGAAGGTGGCAGGGTGTCGACAGTAAAGGATCTTGTCGCAGCATCCGCGGCGTTGCCGTCATTATCGCTGATATTGACAGTAATGGTATGTGCGCCGTCGCCAAGCGCCGTCTGCGGGACATAAGTAACATCATATCCACCGCTTACGGACGTGCAGGTAACTCCAGTCGAAGTATTGGTGACTGCTGACCCGCTGTCAACCTTGACAGACAGTGTAGAAATATTGATACCGCTGTCATTGTCCCTTAGCTGGATCGTGATGCTCGGCTTGTTGTTGGTAATATAGGAACCTGCACCGGGATTCACGATGGTGATCGTCGGTTTGACCTTTTCTTTTACAACGAGCCGCAAGCTGGTGCCGAGAGTGCCATTTGTCTGATCGACGGTCGTGGCATTTCCGGCAGTGTCGGTGGCGACTACCTTAACGCCGTAATATCCGCCGCTTTTTGTATAAGAGGATGTGCTCGGCGCGGTCAAAGAAGCTTCCCACTTGCCCGAAGTCGAGTTATACGTAAGGCTGTATTCAGCTCCGTTGACCGTTGCTTTAACTGTTTGGATCGCCATGGTTTTACACTCCTTTCCTGAGAAAATAAAAAAACACCTGCTTTCACAAGTGTTTTTATCAAAATTAAAAGGGGCTGATTTAAAACGCCCCTTTTGACCGAGATTACATTATTCTTATTTGCAGTATATTGTATGTTATATTTGCCGCGTCTCCCCTTGACAACTCGGGAAACGCTGCTCTTTCCAAACTTAAATATCCTAACTCTACAGCCTTTACGTCGGATGTGTTGTAGTCATATCCATCTGTTACTCCATTTGCCCTTAGTATAACGGTAAGAAAGTCAAGCTTATTCGCTTTATTGTCAGAGCCGTATAGATTATCCCCTATGCCGTTTATAAGTCCCTTGTCCGCGCAATACCCCACATAAGGTTTAGCCCAGTCAGGCACATCAGTGAATACACACTTGCAAGCGTAGTATTCGCTGTTTTTTTCTATTTCCTGTGTCCCGCCATTGACTCTTGCAAGCATAACTGCCATTTCAGCGCGTGTAAGTCCGTCATCCAGTCTGAACCCCGTGCTGTCGCCGCTAAACAATCCTTTGCTTTTCAGTTCATTCGCTTCATCGTCAACACAGTTTTTGTAGAATATATCCTTTGCTTTCTCCACAACATTATCAGTTTCTGATACTACTTTAGATGAATTGTAAAACTGATCTTTTGTCAGCATCAGACAATCCTGCTGGTGTGCTTTTTTGTCCTCGTCAGAATATCCGTCTGCCTTCAAATCATCAAATGCCACATCAACAAATAACCATTGCTCGTCTACATAAACCTCATTCCACGAATGGTCTGCATCAGTATCCGCAGTGTGCCCTGTCACATTCACCACTGGTATTCCGAGTTTCTTTAAAATCATGTTAAATGCTAAAGTATATCCTATAGAAACTGCCTTATGCTCACATAATGCCCCATATGCTTCCTTGCAATCATACGGTGCAATAAAATCATTATAATCAGTCGCATATGATACATTATCAACAAGCCACTGATTAACTAACGTAACCATTTCTCTCTGCGACTTTGCTTTTGCTTTTACGTCATCTGCCACTTCTTTTGCTTTGCTGTCTGCATCCTTTAAGTGCAATCCATCAGAAATATCGATACGGTAAAATGCACTACTTATTTTTCCTTTCCTTAAGAAATTTGTACTAAAATTGCATAAAATTCCTGATAATTCAAATGGACAGTATGCTTTTATGATACCCGAAATTTTATCGATACTCTTAAAGCTGTCTAAGACACCATCTTTATCCGTATCTTCTAATTTATATCCATTATATTCGTCTGTATCCACTTTGAAAGAAGCGTCGTCACTTATCTTGCTAACGTCCACGCTCTCAACTAACTGCTTTGCGATCCTGATATATGCGACATTAACATCTTTTTCATAAGCTGCCCCGGCGCATGTTGCCAGTGATGCTATCAAAACCGATATCGTCAGAATAAATGCTGTAAACTTCTTCATACGCGCCCCCCATACCCCATGATTTTACAGTATAGGAAATCATTTGTCAATATTCTCCATCGCATTTTGCGAAATATAATTTTAAATTTCTCAAATAGCTTGTAGCAGCTTCTTCAAATAGCCGTTGCTTTTCATCGAATGCGGTCATCCTCTCGAATAATCTCCGTTTTTATGACGATCCTCTATATCCAACAGGTACTCAGACCAGTTTTTTGTAAAGCGTTCCTTGATATCCTCAGGTGTATCAGATCTAAAGTAAATAGTATTGTCCGGTAGAACTAAAACATAGCCTTTTGTGTAATCGAACGGATCTTTTTTATAATACAACCTTACTAAGCTCCTTTATTAATACTCAACACAGTATAGCAATGCCTCAAAAAGGCTGCTTTGATCGTTTTTTTTCCTTAATGGCATGAAATCTCCTCTTCAACGTTTGCCGTTGCCCTCATGAACTGCTTTTCTACCTCGGCATGATAAGCCTGTCCAGCCTTAAGCAGGGCTTCTTCAAGCATTTCAAAACACTTCTGCAACATTTATTAGGTTTCATTGCCGTCGCCGCCGTCAGAATTATTTACAGCTCCGAAAGCGCCTTTATACTCATCTGCCGGCTCTTTTTCTTTATTCAGTCTCTCAAGTTCTTTTTTGACGTCGGTCGTCCAGGGATGCTGTGCGATGATCGTTTCTTCAGAGATGATACCCGCGGATTTCGCGCAGTTGTCAATGGTCTCTGACTCGTTGATCAAAACATTCCTGTTGAAAATGATCTCTATCTCCTCATCCTCGAAATTTCCGGTGCCGGAGTTGGCGAGGTAGACGTCAGCGAACCAGAGCAGTTCCTCAAAAGCGGTCTGAAATTCTGTTTCCATGCCGTTAGCATCTAAATCTATGTCGGAATACATAGAGCGTATGTTCATCTCATTTGGGCTGCCGTTCAAACGATCGTCCTTTGCGTCAAAGCCTCTTGCGTTCTCAACGACCGCCTTTTTAAAAAGGTCAAGGATAGCCTTATAATTTTCGGCGTTAACGCTTACAGACAGTGTTTCGACGCCACCGTCCGCGCCGTCTGCGGTTTTGACCTTGACAGCTCCGTAAGTTGCGAGGTTGTGCCTGAACTCGGCAAGATTGGTTCCGTCATAGTTTTTGATGACGAGGATGGTGTTTCTGGCGTCCTCCTGCATGTTGTTCTGAAAGTCAGAGAGGATCGCATTGATCCCGTCCTGCAAAGACTTTACCCGTTTGATAAGTGGAGTCTCCTTGTTATTGTATTTAAAAGCGATAAGCGGGATCTTTGCCCAGTTAAGGCCGGTTTCAATGCCGTTTTTATCGACAGTGGTCATATAGGTGCCGCTGGGATTTTCCATGTCGTGAACGAGTGTTCCGTTTACAAGGATGTATCTTCCAATACCGTCATTTCGGTAGATCTCGACCTTTTCGATAATTTTTTCCTCAAGACCCTCATAGGCCTGCACCTCGTAGAGCCGCAGGGCGCAGTCAAGCACGGTGTGTTCGGCATCCTTCCAGAACGGCAAGATCTCGTAGGGCGCAAATTTTTTAAAGGACAGCTCACCTGCATCGTCATAGTAGGGGTAAAGCCAGGCGATGCCGCCGTTCAGGGCGTCCTCGCCGAGGTTTTTGAGTGTGCGCTGAAACCGCTTGCCGAAAATTTTTCTAAGAGCTTTTGCATAGACGGCATTGTCGGTGTTAAAGGTAAGCGGCTTACCCAGAAGGTAATTAACCTTTTGATCGACCATTTTGGCATATTGGTTGTCGACAATTTTGCTGTTAGGCAGGTTGTTGACCTCCTGAAGAAGTCCGTCCTTACCTATAATGGTGCGCCTGCGGTTAAGGATATCGTGGTCGCCCAGATAATAGCGTTCACCAGTGATCATGGCTCTGCGTGAAGGCGAGCGTTTCCATTTTGCGATTTCCCGTTCAAAGAACTGCTTTTCGGTAATGCTTGTCTGAGCGCCCCTCTCGATAATATCGGTAAAATCTGATGACCCGCTAAAGAAATTGAACATTAAATCACCCCGTAAAACTAAAATTAATCAGCGGTCCGCGTCTTACGCGTCTCCCGCGTCTCCCGCATCTCCCGCGTCTCCCGCGTCTCCCGCATCTTCCGCATCTTCCGCGTCTCTCTCCCATTTGGGTAAAAAGAAAAGCCGGATACGTTTCCGTTTCCGACTTCTTATCTTTCAACGCTATCAGTATATCACTCTTTTTTATGAAAATCTTCCCGACTTTTTCCCTTAACGAAAATACCCGTCTGCTATCAAAATTATTGACCTTCTAAACGTCTCCGCATGAGAAACTCCGGCATATATTTATTCAAAAAAAGCAAAAACACCCCAAAAATTGAGGTGTTTTTGCTCCTAAACTGAGGCACATAAGACCTCTAAGAGTACAAACTAATTTGAAGACACACAGTCCTCTTTCGTTCATACTCTAACACATATTATGCAAATAGTCAATAGTTTTAAACATAATGCACAAATTTTTAATCAAAAGAAACCATCACAAATTCTGCCTGAGAGCACGAATTTCTTCGGATAGACATGATACTTGTTTGTTTAAAGCATCTCTCTCTTCTTGCTGCTTATAAAATTCCCGGCAAACGTCAGGAAACATCACGCCGAATAATTGCATTTTTATCTGTTTAAAAACATCTGCATCTATTATTTCATAAGTTTCAATAATTCTGCCAGGCGAAATAAATTTAGCATCATTAAGGATCAAAATGCATTGTTTAGAAAAGCCTTCATCTACCTTAGCCAACCTTAAAGCCTTATCACCTGATGGATTATCTACCGGATGGTAAGCTCCGCTGTCTAAAACCGAAGTAATGGGAATAAATAATAATTTGCCCTTGTTTTTACCTATGTATAAACCGCAATGAGTATATGCCATTTCTGAATAATAAGCTTTCCCGAAATCAATAAAGCAAACCTGCCCATATGATAATTTATTAGAAGATTTGACTCTTAAGGATTTTACATCTTTTCTATTTAACCAGTTATGTTCACTTCTTATTAAAGATGAAGACGTATATGCATCAGAACCCAATAATAATTCGTTAAAATTTTCACTATTTGCCATTAATGCAACTAAAATATCGCAAGAATTTTTTGCAGGCAAATTTTTATTATATTGGTTATTTTTTGATAAACGTTTCAGCTCAGTAAAATCAATATTTTTCAATGTCAACACCTCGGTTTAATTGATTATATACCAAGATGTTACAAAACACAACGTAATAACAATATATTCCCCTGCCTCTCCCGAATCCCCGCGCCTCATCAATCAAAGCTGAACGTCTCGCCCTGCAAGAAGTCCTCCATTGCATACCTGAATGCGTCAAGCAGATGGTTGAAATCATCGATAGGCTTGTTGATGCTAGAGCCGTTTTTGTCGCGCTCCCAAGTGTAATTGCTGATTTCTGTAATAAAATTCACGCATCTTGGGTGAATAAAAATCTTAAAATCCTGAATATATTGTATGCCGTTGTTGACGCTGTCCTTTCCTTTGCGGGCGGGGCGGATGCCGGAAAGCCCCAGCTCACGCAGTTCGTCGATGCTTTTAGGCTCGGCTGCATCGGCTCTGATGCGTTCTTTGGCATATCCCATGAGCTGGATCTTGCGGAATATCATGTTGTTAGTCAGCGCTTTTTCGTACATCTCATCGAAAACAAAAATCTCTTTAGTATCGGTATCGATAAGTCCACAGAAGAGCGCGGTAGGATCGTTAGTGTACCCAAAATCGAGGCCAAAGGCGCTTTTGATACTCGGATGCTGTTTTCTGAAATCATCGGTTTTAAAATTAAGCTCCAGCTCTTCCCAGTTTTCGTATATAAGCCCTTCAACAATGCCCCATTCGCCGAGCCCTGCGACCTTGTACCGGCGTGGATTATTTTTCTTCATATTGTCAAAAACCTTTCTGTCTGCGGCATCAAGGAACTCATTGCACAAATAATTAGTGGTTTTAGCCAAAATGTCCGGGTCAGGCGGAGCATCGAAGAAGCGTTTTTTGATCCAGTGTTTTTCATTCCACGGGTTAAGCGTAAGTGTGATCTGTTTAAAAAGCGGGGCGGAAACCTCGCCGCGAATGGACTCGTCCAGCAGGTCAAAGTCAGCCTCGTTTGTGATTTCATAAGCTTCCTCGATCCACATCCAGCATAGACAGCCGGACTGGACAGTAATAGAGGTGACTTTGAGAGGGTCGTCAAGCCCTCGAAAATAGATTTTCTGGCCGGTTGGCAGATAGGTGATTTCGAGTGGTGATTCTTTGCAGTGCCAGAAATCGGAGACGCCCAGCCTGCCGATAGCCCATTTAAGCTCGGTAAAGCAAGAATCTTTAAGAGTTCTGAAAACTTTTCTAACGACAATCAGATTGGCATCAGGATATTTCATAAGGTTAGTAATGAACCAAAGCGCGGTAGTTTTGGATTTTTTGCTTGCGCGGCTGCCTTTGCAGACGCGGTATCTGCCCTTAAAATTCCAAAAGTCTCTGTAGCCTTTTCCAACGACTTTCGGCAGGTAGACCTTGTTAATCATCGAGTTCATCTTCCCCTGAGATCACAACAGGCAGGGCGCCTTCAAAATTGACTTTATCGTTAAATAATGAATAGCGTTTGCCCATCAGCTCAGCAGCTTTAAGCCTGTCCTTGGCGGAGACCTCTTTTTTAACGTTACGGGCAGCAGAAAGCCCGTCGCCGCTGGCCTCAACTACGACAACTTCTTCGAGCTGTTCGCCTCTGAGTACAGAAGTAAGATACTTCATGACCTCGGCAGCGGAAGCGATTCGGTCAGATTCGATCTGTTTAAGTCTCTCGTCAATGTATACTTTGACATTAATTTTTTTCAAATTTTCAGAGGCAATCGCCCGCGCGGTTTTTTTTGAGTAACCGGCTTTAACAGCGGCTTCAGTTGCATTTCCTAGTTCGATGTAAAAATCGGCAAACGCTCTTTGCTTGTAAGTCAGCTTAGTCAAGGAATCACCTCGCTTTATAAATCCCACGCCCCCGCCCCTGCGTCAATAAGGGATTTTTTAACCCGTTAAACCAAATAAAAAAACCGCCTGAAAACAGACGGCAGTTTAAATATTATATTTGCGGCGACTCGGTGCCGCTTTATACTTTTTTACGCTATCAGTATATCACTGTTTTTCTCAAAAGTCTTCCCGACTTTTTCCCATCTTCCATACAGCTTCACTCTCCCCCCCCTACCTCAACGGGAGACAATAAAACCATATATAATATCTATTTTAATGAAAACCACTTATTTTTTGTCAATCATAATCCTTGCTTGAATACATTGTGGAGAACGATTAATGAAATGAACTTTATTAAAATCCAACTCATTTTTTCTGTATTCTGAAAGGCTGTCCCTGCTTAAAAACCAAGTAATCTCTTCATAACCAATTTCTTTATTATAAAATAACACCCAGTCTAAATCGGGACTGTTTTCAAACAAATCAAGGAACTGTTTGCAGTCAAAAATGGTCAGCGGTTTATTATTATCATTTGAATAATTACCCAGTGGAGTAACGTCCTGAATAAAAAAACAGACTTTAAAGTTAATATCGCCATCGGATTTTGCAATTTTGGCTATATTCTTCTTATACAATTCAATCTTTTTGTAGTGTTCTTCAAAAGATCTCGTTAAGTTATTCACATAATTTTTTGAAGTAAGGGTAGACGGCAATTCAAAATGTTTAACTCCAAGATCCTTGTCAGCCTCAATAGAAGCAAGCTTTTTCCTATAGGTACTTCCTTTTCGTTTATGATTTGAACTGTCAAACTCAAAATGCTCAAAAATTAAAACATCGTTTTTTATTATTGAATAATAATCCGGACAATCATATTTTTCTAATTTTGAATAAAACTTCGCGAATTCAGACATGCTGTTCTCGTCTTTTTCTTGATAATAAATTTTTTCCATAGCCTACCTCCTTTTTTGAATATATTACCACAACCACAAAAAAAAGAAAGAGCTTTCAACTTTTGTGTCTTTTTTCCCCATCAATAATCGGTCAGCCCATACATACGCAGCGTATATTTATAAAGCGCGGCATCCTTGATCCTGTAGACTTGCGACTTTTCGACAGAAATTTCATCCATCAGCCTGTCCACATTGCCCTTTTCGGGCGCTATGTAAAACATCTCAAGCACGTATTTCTCATCATCCGAAAGTTCGCTGAGCCCTTTTTCGACCAGTGTAACAAGGCGTTTGGTGGCAGCGTATGTAAGCTTGAGTCTTTCACGCTCGACTATATTGTTCAAGAGGTTTTCCTCAGTTTGACAGCCACCGCCCTGTACAGGGGTGCTGTCAGTAACCCTGCTTTTGATAGACTCGTTTTTGATTTTGAGGGCGCTGATTCTCTGCTGGATATTTATAAGGCTCTGTTTCTGAGCGTTGTACTTTTTGAGGTCGTCAATAGCTGCTTGTTTCCAATCCACAGTTTCCACTCCTTACGCTTAATTAATCCGCATTTAAAAAGACAAATCGACGTCCGGCAATAACTTAGCCTCCAGTCAAAATATTGTTTTTTCGTGCTCCGAAGCACCTATTCCGTCTAAGAAGAGGGGCATGCCGCTAGCAAGTTTAACAGGGAAGCGTTCAAGATCGGTTTTCTTCATATGCACACGTCCATAAATCTTTTTCATCGAATGCCAAACCTGCCATGGAACGCGGTAAACTTTAAAGCCCATAGAGACCAAAACGAAACAGATGGCGCCCATTTGGAAATGGATATCAAGTGCAAAAGCCTGCTCGGGGGAGACTCTCGACTGTTCGATCCTGTCTGCATTTGTAAATTTAGCTTCAAAAACTACGGCACGGCCGTTCAAAGTGCCCTTAAAGTCGGGCTGAGCCGCTTTTTGGAAGTGACCTTCAAACCTGCCGGAGGCAAGCTTCTTTATAACAGTAAATGGTTCGGGAGTTTTTTCAATGAAAGCTATCCTGTTAAGTCGATAGTAATCGCAGGCGGCGAAAATATCATTTTCAAACATTCCGCCAAATTCGCGACTCATTGCGCCCGCCATGCGTCTTTTTGGGTCTTTTTCATCATCTCGCAGATCGGGATAATCATCCCAGCCTTTAAATCCCAATGTTTCACCTTCTTTCAAAGCATTGCGGCATCGATCTTCCTAAGTGTAATGTACTGATACAATCCGGTAAAAATGTTGTCTGATGTTTCGACGTCAACGACCAAATATCCCTTTGGCGGTTTCGGCGGTCTGTATATGTTGAGACGCTTGATGAACTTGGGCTCTGTAAAAATGGGTTTTTTGAGGTTTTTACTTTGCTGCCACCGCCGCGCCCCCGACGGCTTTTTTACAATGTACCGCGCAAGCCCTTCCAGCCCGAACTCGTCGGGGCGAAGCCGTGAAATGTTAACTCGCCCGTCCTGCCAAAGTTGTTCTGCCTCATCCATCGTCAAACCGTCGCAGTTCATAACGATGTGATGGTGCCAGCGGCCGCCCGCCACCTCTGTCACCGCCAGGTATTTTAACGGTTTTAGTCCTTTTCTGTTTCGGTATGCCTTTACCCGCCTAAGGTAATTTGTCATCGCCCTTTTCGCCTTTGTTTCTGTCGGGGGAATACCGTAAGTAAGATTTACAAACAAGTCATTGCGTGAAAAATTCGTATTCAAAAGCCTGATGAGCTTTTTCTTTGCGTTTTTGTCGTTCAGGTTCTGCTGAGCGGACGAACTTGGTTTTCCTTTTTGTGACCGTCCGATCTGCCTGCCATTCACGCTAGCCGGATAACGTTCGATCTCAAGCATAGGACCTGAGTAGATCCTTTTTTCAATGTACGGCATAACTGTCTCCTTTAAGCATTAGATCCAATGATGTCATTCTTTCGCAATCCCGGTCTCGCCTATATGCATCCCGCGGGAACGCGGGTACACATTCCCCGCAGCCCCTTGGCAAGGGACACCCCTGCACCCCAAAAAATGAGAATAGAAACAAACGGCGAAAAGATAATACCTTTTACAAGGACGCCAAGCACCGATTTTGTGATGCTTCAAAGCCGCCGCACACCGATCCGCAAATATTCATATCAAAAATGATTCGCAGAAGTCAACATCACTGATACCGGCAAAAGACTTGCATTTATTGTATCTGACAATGAAATAGCGCCAGCTAGGGTGAATATAGACGATGACTCCGCTGTAAAACATCCTTTCGGCGTTAATAATCCTGCCCATGCGGACAATAGGTTTCGTGCCGACGATGACCTCTTCACCGATTCTGATCTGCCCGATCTTTTTAAACTGATATCTATCTCTGAAGCTCATAGCCGCCACTCCAATCAATTTTTTTTGGTAAGGGTCTCCCAAAATAAACACATTGCACTGCAGTTTTCCAAAAGCGGCGGCGTCGGCATGGCTGGTGAAAAATAGGTCCAGAATCCTACCGTTATACTTGTCAGAGACCCAGCCCGCCGTTCTGTCCTGAACAATTCTCTCTCCTATTCCATCAATAAAGATTCTTGTACCGGGTTTCAGGATACTAAAATCAGCCCCGACAGTAACGCCCTCCACGGCTGGCGCGCCCGAAGCGGTAATAGGATTAAGTGAATCGCTCCATTTGCCGCAGCATTTTTTACAGGGACAGTAGGCGGTAACGGTGAACTTGCCTATGCTTGTCCAGCTATTGTTCACTCTGATGAAAGCCTGCACGACCCGCGCGTCAGCAGCTGGAACATCCTGAGGAGAGGGCTTGTCCGCGGAAGCGGTAAAGATAAGCATAGCCAAAGCAATAAACACAGCTGATTTTTTCATAGGTCGTCTCCAAGGGCGATCTGCATGGGGTCGATCTGGCTCATTGCAAGTTCTTTTTTACGGCAGCACGGACCTATTCCATTTTTAATGCCGAATTTAGAGGTTAAAATGCCGCCGCACCGACGGCACCGTGTCGCGGTGACTGTGAATAATTCGATTTTAGTTTTATGTCCGCCGCATATACATTTTTCTCCCGGATCAAGAGTTGCTCCGCAGGTTGGGCATGTTCTATACTGTTTCAAAATTGATTCCTCCAATGATGCATTGATTTTTCAAATGACCGTCAAATAGACTAGCCTCCAACAGAATATCTAAAAATCCCGCTTAAAAGGATTCAGCCTTTGGCACGCTACACGCATTGAAAAGGCGACCACCGGTGATTTTCCGTCGAGATGTCAATCTCTTTCATGCCACCACTTCCCCGGTAAATCTTATGTGCCGCGGCTTTGTCCACTTTCGGAAAATATTCAGGATAAGAGGTCAGCCATAGAACAGTCCAGAGCGCCGGCAATCTGTTCAAGCAGATCAAGAGACGGTTTTTTGATCCCGAGTTCAAACCGAGTGATCAGCGGCCTGCTTACATTAAGCTTTTCCGCGAGTTCTTCCTGTGTCAATCCACAGTTTTCACGAAATTTTTTTAGATTCTTTGAAAACGACATACATATACTTCCTTTGTGTAAATTTTTCAAAAGCTCCACGGTCTCGCCTCTCTCACATCTCTCTCGCACTTCCGCATCCCCACCTCTCTCGTCCTCGCCCCTCTCTCATCTCGCATATTCACGCAAGCGAACAGAAACTTCTGCCAAAGGCTTTACATTCAGCTTTAATACGGTTAAAATGAACTAACTGGCAGGTTAAACAAATCTCAAAATATTTCCAGTTTTTGTCTGGACATAAAATGTAAAGTTTACTTTTTTTGTTTAATTTTTTATTTCTAAATTTTTTGACCTTCTTCCATATTTTGTTGACAAAGGATTACTTATGGATGTAAAATTGTGTCGTAAGAAGTTTTATTTGGGAATTATTGCGCCCTTTGTCGTTCCTGTGGTTACATTATACCTTGTATATGCAAGGTTTGTCAACCGTAAATGCAAGGGCATTTTATACAAAGATTAGAGGTGCTCTTTGTGACAATTAGCCAAAGACTGTTTGAAATTATGAAAGAAAAGAAGCTGTCTGATGCAGATTTAGCACGAGGAACAGGTATAAGTGCAAACACAATAGGAGATTGGCGCAGAAAGGGGACAAACCCGTCTGCAGACAAGATACCTTGTATATGCAATTTTTTAGATATATCGACAGACTTTTTGCTTATGGGCAAGGAAAGAGCTCCGCAGATCCCGGAAAGTATGAATGAGCTTTTCGAGGTATATGAAACACTTGATAAGGCGGGGAGGGCAATCGTTTTAGCAAAGGCATATGAAGAACAGCGTAGCAAGCTGAAACGGCTGTCAAAGGTGAATGAAGCAGAAATCGCGGAAGAAATCATGGAATTAGCGTCCCAAAACGCTGCTGAATTATCGAAAAGTAAGCATCATGGGTAAAAGTTTTCTGATAGAAAACTTTATTTACACTTATTGGCTGACTGCGATTAATTATGATCCTTGACGTAGATTGGAGAGACAGCATTGATCCTCTGTGTGTGGGGCGATGCCCATGTCGCCCCGTTAAAAATGAGGAAACCGATTGAACGACAGCCAGATTTTTTCATTGAGTCTGAATTCCTGTTGCGGGCGGCAGTTTTGCAATAAAAAAAGGCTTTGTTTCAAAGCCTTTTTTTATTTGATTCTAAATACTTTAAATATGGCATATGTTTGGTCGCAGACCGAATGTATACACTTCCAACAGTGACTATATGATTTGCTTTTTCCTTTCGCTCATCGGTTAATTTCCCTTCCAATAAAAAATAAAAGAGCTTCCTATGATATTTTAATGTATCATAGAAAACTCTTTTACAGACTCCATTAATCAAACGGCGTAGACTGCCGTCTTCAATTTCTTGTCATAAACCGCTCTTAATAAACTATTTTACCTTTCGTACTTATCTTGGTGTCCAGTTTATTATACAACCTCCACACTCTTTTTTCTTTTTCTTCTTTAACTGTGTTTACTTTCGGCAAAGGAAATCATCCGCTTGGCTGCAATCAGCGCCTGCTCTACGGTAAGTTGTCCATCAGGAAGAAAGCAGTCGTCGCCGACGCCGCCCATCACAAGCCTGCTTGTCTGAGGATCAGTTAAAGCGGATACAAAGTTGATGCCGCTTTCAGCCCATGAGCTGAATTTATCTCTGTCCGCAAAGTATGTGGGATCAGTGATTATCGGTTTTCCGATCCCGTATTGGGTCTGGCACTGATCGTAAAGGCGCTCGAGCATTGCCGCCGCCTGCTCTCTTGTAAGGAGACCGTCGGGTGAAAAAGTGGTTTCCGACGTGCCGTTAATGATATTATTCATACGTGCGATCTGAATTATAAGATCATTATTCGAATCGGTGAAATCGGTATGAAAGCCGTAGGCTTTAAAATAAGAAGTAAGATCGTCGAAGGTGTAACTAAAAGATTGCATCGCCCCAACCATGACATATGCAAATTCCTTGCGGGTTATCGCACGCTTGTAATTGCTTTCATCGTAAATGCTCTTAGGAACAATGGACTTTTGAAGAGCTTCGTTCACCTCGGATGCCGCCCATTCGCTGATATTTGCCCCATCGGAAAGCGTGGTGCTGTCCGTAAAATATGAGGCTCTGTCGGTGTCGATCTGTATAAAACTGCCGTTATCAGAACTGCCGGGCGCTGTTGGCTGCTGTGTGTCCGGGTTTTGTGCGCCGCTTCCCACGTAAATGGTAATGCTCTGACCGGTGGCATAGCTGCCGTAATCCAAAATGAACCCGAGCGTATACTCCCCTTCCGTCAGCACCGCACTGTTTGTCTCATAGGTATCGTTTGTGCCCGCAACCTGTTCGACATTTGTGAAAAAGTTGTCGGAATATTCGCCGTTCCCGTTGTTTTTGTACAGAAAAGCCTGGTCGAACACACCCTTGAACTGCACCTGCACGGTTCCCGGGAAAGAAACCGACTTCACCATGCCGTTTTCGGTTTTGACGTCGGAAGCCGAATTGCCTGTAAATGTTGCGGCAAACATGTCGTTTTCCCAAACCACGGCGTTTTTCTCCGCATCATACGAGCTTTTCATATCAAACCCATCGTCTGACGCAAAAACGCTGACAGGAAGCAGGGATAAAATCAATAAAAATGCAGTCAAAAATCTTTTCATAATTGTTCCCCCCCTATTTTTGTATAGTATACCATAACGGTTTATTTTTTAGCAATATAAACCTTTAGGGAGAAACAAAAGCCTTAAAAAATATACGAACCTTTTTCGACCTCATAAGTCTTGTCACCTATTACAATAGTTGCGGGCGATGGAGTGTCTATTTCATACCTTGCCCTGCCGTCAACATAGGTCCACTTTGAACGGATAGTCCCGTATTTCGTCTCAAGCTCGGCGCAGAGCCATGAAAGCCTCTCGTCGGGGATCGGTTTAATCAGTACCCGCTCAAATCCCGGATGCTCCTCAACTGTCCGTATGCCTGCCGCAACGCCGTAAACCCAGTCGCCAACAGAGCCGTAAGCATAGTGGTTGAACGAGTTCATATCGGTGCTCCAAAAGCTGCCGTCCTCTTTTACGCCATCCCAATGCTCCCAAATCGTCGTGGCGCCCTTTTTGACGGAATAGAGCCATGACGGGAACTCATCCTGCAAAAGCAGGCTGTATGCGACGTCCGCATGACCGTTATCGCTTAGTGCGTGCAGGAGGTATGGCGTTCCGACAAAACCTGTCTTAAGCTTGTTGCCGTTTTCCCTAATCATTTTGGCAAGTGAGTCTGCAACAGGCTTTTTGTCCTCGGCAAGGTCGAAATAAAGCGCAAGGACATGCTCGGTCTGGGTCTTATATGTGCTGAAAGCCTTTCTGAAAGCTTTTAAGATGTTTTCATAAAGCGCTTCATACTCTGAAACGTCCGCCCCAAGCGCTTTTCCGGCTTTGACGACAAGGCTTGTCGTATAAGCATAGTAAGCCGAGGCGATAAAATCGGCACGGGTCGAGCCTTTATAGCTGCCCTCCGGCGAGTCCAGCCCCAGCCAATCTCCGAAATGCTTAGCGCCAGTCCACAGATACTTGTCGCTTGTGTGCCCGCCGATATACTTGATGCGCAGCTTCATGCTTTCAAACTGATTCTTCAAAATCTCCGTGTCGCCGTAGGTCAGATAGACCTGCCACGGACAGATGACCGCAGCGTCACCCCATGCGGCACTGCTTTCCCTTTTGGGCAGACAGTCAGGCACCACATGCGGAACATAGCCGTCTTCTCCCTGATCCGCCGCAAGGTCAGCGAGCCACTTTTCAAAGAATTTCTTTGCATCAAAATTATATGTCGCAGTCCGGCAGAAAACCTGTGCGTCCCCCGTCCATCCGAGGCGCTCGTCACGCTGTGGGCAGTCGGTCGGAACATCGAGGAAATTGCTTTTCTGCCCCCAAACGATATTGTCAAACAGGCGGTTAAGCCTCGAGTCTGAGCAGATCAGATGGCCTGTGCGCTTCATATCCGAGTACAGGGCAATAGCTGTGAAATCGTCCGCATTCCAGCCGGATGGCACCTCGTCGAGGCGGATATATCTGAATCCAAAAAATGTAAGGGACGGTTTGTGAAACTGCACGCCGTCTTTACAGGTATATTCTATCTTAGATTTTGCACTGCGGTAGTTTGCGTTGTAGAAATTGCCGTCGGCGTCCAATGTCTCGGCACAGGAGATGACGACCCGCTCGCCCGCTTTGGCATTCACGGTGAAAGCCACATAACCCGTCAGGTTCTGCCCGAAATCTATCACCTTTTCGCCCTTTGGCGTTACGAACGCGCGCAGGGGCTTTAAATGCTCGTGTTCGGTGACCTTTTCGCCCTGCTGGGGGATAAGGTTATCCGTTGTGGCATCAGCCATCTCGGCGGCAGGGTAAAAAGTGTTGTCGACATGCCTTGCGTCATAGACCTCGCCGTCGTATATATTGCTGAACAGCACCGGGCTTTCCGCCGCCTCCCACGTTTTGTCCGTCAAAATAAGCTCATGCGACCCGTCGGCATAGGTAAGCTCGATTTGGGCAATTATTGCCGGGGGAATCGAGGCACGCTCATTCTCTCTTTTGATCCAGCCCGCAAGACGGCCTCTATACCAACCCTCCCCGACGGTGACCTCAAGCACGCTTGTGTTTGACAGCATATCGGTGATGTCATAGGTCTGATACTGGTGGCGCTTGCTGTAGGACGTCCAACCCGGGGCAAGAATAAAATCCCCCACCCGTTTTCCGTCTATCGCCGCCTCATACACGCCCATAGCGGTAATCACAAGCTCCGCACCGCTGAGCTTTCCTTTTATATTCAGCTTTTTTCTGTAGACCGGATTGACCTTTCCGAAATCAACTGACGGTCTGATCCATTTTGCCTGCCATTTCATACGATTCCACTCTTTTCTCTTTATGTTGACAACAGTATACCCCCGGAGATACAATAAAACTATAGTCATTATTTCATTTTTAGGGGGTGTTTTTGACATGTCGGAAGTTTACACCGTGCACTTTGCTCCTGATGAAAAAATACGCATGATGGTTCAGACGTCCGAAACAGAGAAAAGGTATCACAAGCATAACTTCTTAGAGCTAGTTTATATCACAAACGGCAAGGCTCTGCACCATTTCGATTCAAAAGAGACGATCCTGCAAAGGGGCAGTTTCTTTATTGTCGATTACGGCACGCCTCACCAGTATAAAAGGTTTGAAGATTCGGATTTTGGGCTGATAAACTGCCTGTTCATCCCGAGTTTTATAGACGAAACGCTTGTAAACTGCCGCACCTTCACAAGGCTTCTCGACAACTATCTCATCCGATTCCGCTATCAGCCCTCTTCAAGCCCGATAAACCGGGTTTTCTATGACGAGGACGGCTCGATATATGCACTCATGCAAAAGCTTGTCAGAGAATACGAGGAAAAAGCGCCAGGCTGTATGGAGGTCATGCGCTGTAACCTCATTGAGGTGATAATCCGCATCATGCGCCGTGTCACGCCCGAAAAAATAGCTGCCGATTCCGGCAGCATAAGCAGTTATATCGTAAACTTCATAAACGAGCACTATATGGAGTCGCCCACCCTTTCAAATATCAGCAGTCAGCTTAATTTCAGCCTTCCATATCTGAGCCGCAAATTCAAAGAGGATACCGGCATGACTTTTCTAAGCTGTCTGCAGAAGGTGCGGATAGAGCAAAGCTGCCGTCTCCTTGCGAACACCGACAAAAAAGTCGTCGAGATCGCCGGGCTTGTCGGCTATGACAAGATCAAATTCTTCAACGCCGTATTCAAAAAGCACATGAACGTCACCCCCAATCAGTTCCGCAGGATACTCGTCCAGTCAAAATGAAAAAGGAGTGGGATTACCCCGCTCCTTAATATTAGTATGATAAACTTAGTAGTAGCGCCGCAACAAATCGTTTCATCTCATCCTCCAAAAATTTAATTTATCGCCACGATATGGCTATCGCTGTCCCATCTAACGTTATAGCCGAGATTTTCAGATAAAAACCGCAGGGGAACCATTGTTCTGCCTTTGATTAGCCGTGCGGGGACGTCCATCGCTTTCGTTTCGCCGCCGACATTCGCACTATTGTTGTTTATCTGAAATGAAACCTGTTTTCCGTCCTTAGTCACGGTTGCAGTCTGGGTGCCGCCATCCCACGCGACCTGCGCGCCCATCTGCTCGAACAGGAAACGCATGGGCACTAGAAGCCTGCCGTCTTCGTTTGCCGGCGGCACGTCAAAGCCTAAGATATTGCCGTTTACCTGAACATAGTCTGTTTGATAAGGCACAGTCGCGTCGATATCACTCAGCGAATACTTTAAAACGAAATCATCTTTAACTACATATATACTGTCTTCGGAAAGAATTATATAGTCAATGCCCCATGCTCCCGGGACTTTCTGCGTTGCCCAATAAATGCCGTCTTTTGAATAAGAAAAACTGGGCACCCGGCCGTTTTCTATACTATTGTTTATAGAAAAGAAGTAGTCGCCGAGCACAAATATTCGGTTGAACTCATTATCTTCCATCGCTACCCTCTGCCCCGGAACCCCGTCTATACATCTTACCGCGGTAGAAGTGAAATTTGTCAGACTAAACGGATCTCCATATTCGACAGTCGCAAAGGTTTCAAAGATTGTTGTGTATTTATTTCTCATTGGAACCCCTATACCATTTTCCACTTTAGTCCATGTTTCAAGGTCGCTAGATTTATATAAGTCATATGTCCTGTCATATAAAACATAACATATCCCATCCAAGTAGGACATTTGCATGATATATTCGTTAAACTTGATTTTCTTTACAAAATTAAAATTTAGGTCATAAACGTAGATTTCACCGCCGTCATATTCGCGCTGTCTTGGAGAATACCCATTGTCCCACATTCCCTCCCTCACAAGGTATTCATTTCCAGTGTTAATGATCTGCCCCCTTATGCCGGAATAATCTGTGGATAAAAAGCAAAACAGCATGTATTCTTCAGCGGTATAATCTTCTTTGCTGCATATTTGTTTAATATAATTCCACGTCTTTCCATCATCGCTTTGATATAATTTATCAGTCGACCCTGTGTCTGATGCATATGTCTCGTCAATTTTTACATAATCCTTTCCGGTAAAACTAATACCTTTATCAGGCAGCTCAAACGGTTGATTTTTAGGGATATTTAAATCTAAAATCACATTATTATGACTATACAGTTCACAGCGTCCGTCGTCGGGATATTCCGTCCAATGATAGCCATCGCTTGATTTAAAAATAGCTTTATCAGAGAAAGCTTCAAATTCATATCCGTCCCATGCAACATGATTCAAACTGCTAAAGGTAACGAATCGCACTTCTTCCCAATTGACATTATCTTTCGAAACGCAAATCCTGCCGTTTTCACCCACTGCTACTGTGACATCCCCATTTGTATCAGATGCAAAAAACCAGTCTTGACCATCATTGGTTCTATAGTCACCCGGCAGATCAACGTTATATGCCCATGCCGAACCGCAGAAAAAGAGGCCGAAAACCATAGCCGCAAAAATGAATTTTTTCATATCAAGCACCCTGATTTCTCAAAAAATAGGCATTAGCTTTCATAATATCCATTATATCCCTATCAAACAAGAATTTCCACCTTTTTTGTCAAAGATAAAACTAAGATACAATTATCCCTACTGTTTACTTGATTTTACCTATTCATATTGGTACAATACTTTTATACTGTTTAAGTCAAGGGAAATTTTATCAGATTTAATGTTTTTTTAACGAATCAACCATAATATTGTGATATTATCATCGTAAAGAATCACGGGAGGAAACATATGAAACAACGGACAAGGCGGGCATTGGCGTATCTTTTAGCCTTTATAATTGCGGTCGGGCTGCTGCCCGCCGGCGTGTATGCCGCAAACGACGAGTTTGTGCTCACCTCGATAAACCACTCGAGCATCGCTTCGGCTGTTAACGTAAGCTCGGCAAAGGACGTTACGCTCCAGGTCAAATACGGATATGCGGGCAGCACTGTCGACCTGTCTGTGGGGCTTGATATAGCATACGGCTCATCCTATTCTACGGCTGTCGCCTCCTTCCCGGGCGGCTCGGTCGCAGCCGTTGACGGCGATCCGGTGAATATGCTCGTCACATACCAGAAAAGCGGCGACGATGCGTTTTACACCACCACATACACCGTCAGGGTCAAACGCATGGCAAAGGTAAACGGAACGTTCGGCGGCACGATCACGAAAACCGCCGCCATGCCGGGCAGCATAAGCTTTACAGCGTCTGACTTTGAGTCTAAATACACGCAAAACGACAGCCCGGCGCTGTCCTATGTCGTGATAAGCGGCGCAAACCCGTCCTTCGGAAGCCTGAAAATCGACGGAACAGCGTTAGGCTCGGACGGAAAGGTGACCGCCGCAAACTTTGGCAAGCTCACCTTTGTCCCCACCGGCGAGGGTACAGTCAGCTATATCGTCAAGGCATATGACACCGACGGAAACAGCGCCGGCACGGCTTCGCTTAAAATCACAGTCACCGCAAAAACAGCAGACGACATAACCCTGAACACCGTCTCGGGGGGAGTCGCCGCATTTTCCTCAAGCTCATTCCAAAGCGTTTGCGATAAAATGACGGGCGAAACGCTCTCCTATGTAAAGTTCACCCTGCCCTCCTCCACATACGGCACTTTGTATTACAACTATACTTCCTCGTCCTCATACGACTCCGCGGTGTCGGCAAGCACGAGCTATTATTACTCATCTGACCCATACCTGTCGAATATCACCTTCGCCGCAAGGTCGGGCTATACAGGAACGGTCACGATAAATTACACAGCATACAGCACGAGCGGCAGCTCGTATTCCGGCAAAGTCGTCATAACTGTAAGTTCAGCGACAGCGGCCGCCATTTCCTATTCGGTTTACAATGATAAAACTGTCACTTTCGCCTCCTCCGATTTCAGCAGCACATGCACCACGCTGACCGGCGAAACGCTTTCATATGTGAAATTCACGCTTCCATCCTCCACCTACGGCACATTGTATTATAACTATACTTCCTCATCAAGCTATGATTCTGTCGTTTCATCCGGCACAAAATATTACAAAAGCTCATCGCCATATATATATAAAGTCACCTTCGTTCCGTCGGCGACTTACACCGGCACTGTCACAATAAACTACACCGGATATACCGTAAGCGGCGTAAGCTACAGCGGCACGGTCAAAATCACGGTGAATGATGCAAATTCAGAGATCGTCGAGTATGAAACAGACTCGAACAAGCCTGTCACCTTTTACGCTGACGATTTCAACAATGTCTGCAAAAACGTTACGGGGCAGACCCTGTCATATGTGAAATTCACGCTTCCATCCTCATCATACGGAAAACTGTATTACAACTATACCTCATCTTCAGTTTATGATTCGGCGGTGTCGGCAGGCACTGGTTACTACTATAACGCCTCGTCATACCTCTCAAAAGTCACCTTCGTTCCATACAGCGGCTATTCCGGCGCTGTTACCATAAGCTACACAGGCTATACCGCAAGCGGCACAAGCTATAACGGCACTGTAAAAATCAACGTTGGCGCTGTTTCCGGCTCGATAAACTACGCTGTTTCGAAAAACTCTTTTATCGTTTTTGACGAAAGCGATTTCAACGACGCATGTATCGACGCGACGGGCGACGATCTGAATTATGTGAAGTTCACACTGCCCTCGTATTCATACGGATCGCTCTATTATGACTATACCTCATCCTACAGCTACAGTTCTGCCGTTTCGTCGGGCACCTATTATTACATGGACTCGTCACCCTATATTTCAAAGGTGACATTCGTGCCCTACAGCAGTTACACAGGTGCTGTGAGCATCACTTACACCGGGGTCAGCAAACACGGATATTCGTATACAGGAACGATCGGCATAAACGTGACAAGCTCCGCAAGCTCAATTACATACACGACAGCGAAAAACACGCCTGTCACATTCAGCGCCTCAAGCTTTTACAACGCATGTGCGAGCGCAACAGGCAAAAGCCTGTCTTACGTAAGGTTCTCTCTGCCATCTTCTTATTCCGGCACGCTCTATTATAATTACTATTCATCCTACAGCTACGACTCCGCCGTATCGGCAAGCACAAGTTATTATTACGGCTCGTCGCCCTACATATCAAATGTCTCTTTCGTGCCCTACAGCGGCTACACAGGCACCGTGTCGATCTACTACACCGGCTATACCACAAGCGGCACAAGCTACAACGGCACGATAACGGTCAATGTCGGCGGCTCCGCCTCCACGGGCTCAGACGTCATAGATTATTCGGTCGCCGCAGGCTCATGCGTTACCTTTGACGACGCCGACTTCAACGCCGCCTGCGTAGACGAAACGGGGGCTTACCTTAAATATGTAAGAATTTCTCTGCCGACGTCCTCATACGGCACTCTGTATTACGATTATAATTCATCGACAGGATACGGCACTTCCGTATCGGCAGGTACGAATTATTATTACAGCACCTCTCCCTATCTTTCAAAAATTTCGTTCGTTCCGACCAGTGGTTACTCCGGCACGCTGTCGTTATCCTACACCGGTGTCAGCAACAGCGGCACCTCCTTCACAGGGGCGATACACATAACCGTCGGCGGTTCGTCTCTTGACAGTATAGAGTATACGGTTGCAAAAGGCTCGTCCGTCACCTTTGACGGCGAAGATTTCAACACCACCTGCTTAAACGATACCGGCGACACCTTAAGCTATGTCAAGTTCACCCTGCCGTCGTCCTCATACGGCACGCTCTATTACAACTATACCTCCCCGTCAGATTTTGACTCTTATGTATCCGCCGCCACGAAATTATATTATAACGGGATGCCTTATCTCTCAAACGTCACCTTTGTGCCCTACAGCGGTTATTCCGGCTCAGTGCCGATCACTTATACAGGAGTCAGCTACTATGGTTATTCCTTCACAGGCACCGTAAACGTAGACGTAACCTCAGCGGCAAGCGCTATCAAGTATTCGACAGACAGCTCCGGAACAGCAGCATTTTCATCGGCAGACTTTAACAGTGTCTGCATCAGTGCCACCGGCTCAAGTCTTTCTTATGTCACCTTCGCCGGTCCCCCGGTGTCAAGCGGAACGCTCTA
>JAUZPM010000024.1 GCA_030705925.1 Bacillota bacterium | reverse complement strand
GAATGGTACGAAAAGCTTGTCTATTTTAATGTTGAGAACGACCCGCACACATATGACTTCGCCAAGAAGCTTTATAACGCCATTGTGGATCGCTCGGGCCCGGAATGTGAACTTCCGAAGTATTATGACCGTGTAGAAAAAATCGCTGCCGACGAAGCAGGAGAGACATATTGGGGCGATACAAGCAAAATGGCAAGGATAAACTATGCACAGCGGGATTCTGCGGAATTCAAGCAGTCCTGGAAATATGTACCCCAGTTCCGTATCCTTGACAGGAACGATTTCGTGGCAACTTATGCCGTATTCCTTTTGCTATTCGTGTTTATTGCAATCGTATGTTTTGCCGCCGTACTCGTCATTGGCTACACGAGATGTCTGACCATTGCCATAAACAACCATCAGGTCTATGAAGACTTAAGGCATCTTGGGGCACCGCAAAACTATCTCTACCGTTCGGTAAAAAGCCAGATCTCAAAAGTTTTCGGTGTGCCGGGTTTCGTTGGCACCTTACTGATTTACATTTTCTACAGCATGATCATGTTTTTTAATGATAATAGGCTTACCCAAAGCGAGATTTCAGGCCTTATAAACTGCCTTTTTGTTGTTCTGGGGATGAGTGCGTTGATCTGGGCGTTCTATAGGTTTACTCTGCATAAAGTGTGTTGGATGCTTAACGTTAAATCATCTAAAAAATGATTATGGGCAATAAAAATAGGTGATATAGCAATGAAAAGCAATATGGTTTTTAGAGCCCTCTGCTAAACTATAAAATCAGCACAGAAAAACGTGTCCTGACTCTGCCAAAAAGGTAGACTCGGGACACTTTTTTGTAAATAGGCTTTCAACACAAAGTTGTACTTGGACCCACGGCTTGCGTCCTTACCTTTGGTAAGGACGCCTTTGTAGCACATTCATATTTATTTTTCCTTTATCTCAATGCAAATAAAAGAGACAACCATACTTTGGAAAGCCGCAGCTATTCAACCGTTTCGATGGAATCCACGATGCTTAACTTCGTAATCCGGCGCAGTGGAAGGCAGGTTGCAATCAGGCAGGCAACTATGGATACTGTGGTTGCTTGAAGGATTGGAATAATCGGGAACGCAGTAAGGCTGATTTGATTCGTTGCGGCTGCGTTTGCAAAGACCGTGCAGACATATCCGCAAACAGAGCCGATGATGCCTGCTATTATTCCATAGTAGGCGCCCTCCCACAGAAAAGTCTTATATAAGCTTGCCGTACTCATTCCGATTGCACGCTGCATTCCAATTTCACTTAAACGGGTATGGTTATTGGTATAGGTCGTATTGATAATGTTCAAAAGGCCGATCAATCCGATAAAGAGTATCAGCCCCCATGCAAGTAGCTTGATCTGCTGATAGCTTTCTTCCAGCTGCTTGTTGGTATTCTGATAGGAAAGCCAGCGGCTGCCTGCCGTTTGACCGCAGATTTGCTCTATTTTTTGTTCCACCGCTTTTGTATCCGCCCCTTTTTCTAAAACCGGGTAGAGTTCTGAATAGGTGGTTTTTCCGGTCAGCTTGTCATAAACTGTGTCAAATACCACCACTTGAACACCATTTACAAAGCCTTGGTTGTCCAGCCCAACAGAATCACAGTTTCCAAACACTTTTAGTTCAGTTTGGGCAACAGAAATCGTATTCCCAGCAGCAAAAGAAGTTGATGCAATTTGTTTTCCTTCATAAGACATCGCAATGGGGTTTTTAACCAAGCAGGCTTTTCCTTCCTTCAGCGTCTGCATTTCATCTTCGGTAAGAGAAGGCATCAGTGCTTTTAAGCGTTCCTCATCAACCCCTATGATTTGCAGTGTTTCGCTCGGTTGCAGTTTGAATCGTGTTTCGATAGGCAAAGTGCCATCTTTATCCTGCATATAAAGGCTGTATTTCAAAGTGTATACGGAAGAAACCCCTTCCTGCGATTTTAAACTCTCCACAGCAGACGGTTGAAAACCGACCGATTCATTGGTAACAGAATAATCGCCCAGGTGGAGTTTTTGAACATCCTGTGAGGCGTCAAGTAATGTGGAAAAAGACTGAAGCGTCACAAATACCGTAATACTCATTATCAAAGACAGAATTGTGATCGTGGTGGGGACAACATTTCGTTTTAGGTTCAATCTTGCGTAAAATGCTTCAAAGTGACGAACAGGTTTTTCCTTTCGATTTTTTCTTTTCACTTTATTTGTTATTCCGTTCATAGCGACTGTCGGAGAGACTTTGGCGGCATAGCGCGCCGCCGGCATGGCGGCAATGAAAGCAAATGTCAAAGTGATCGCAGCGCTGATAAGCAGCGGAAGCAATTTCCCGGCGCTATTCTGAGCAATGAGTGAGCCAAGTTCCTCTGCGTTTTGTACCATGAAAATGTCCGGAGAAAACAAACTTGTGGCTGCTTTTGTAATTCCTCCAGCTGACAGTGCACCTAAAACGGCACCAATCGGAATGCCTATAAGGCAAAGAAGGACAAGCTGAAACGCAACCAAGCGATAAAGCTGCCCCTGCTGACCGCCTATTGCCCGCAAGGTTCCATATTCCTTAATATGTTTACTTACTGCAATTTTCAAAATGTTAAAGATGACAAGCCCCGCCGCCAATAAGACCAATGCACCGATAACAATACCGGTCATAACCATGTAGGAAAAGCCGCTGTCGTTGTCTGAACCGCTGTTTTCTTTATCACAGGGGATACCCAAGGCGTTCAGGTAGAGCCAATTGTATTGAATGCACTTGTCGGAAACTCCTGTTTTGCCGACAAGATCATTGACCGTTTGTTGGAAGCTAAGTTTATCTGTTGTACGAAAATCGGTCGAATAAACCTGATACTTTTTAGGGAGCAATTCCTCTGAGGTTCCCTTTCCGGCGATTCCGGTAACAATCCCGGAAACGTACGCTAGATAATTGCTTTTCAGAATTCCGCACAAGGTAAAATCCGCTTTATATTCGTAAGTTTCTTCTGTATCCTGAAGAAGCGAGATGCTTAAATCAAGCGTGATTGTATCGCCGATATCGCCGGAGAAACCTAAGTAATTGAGGGCATCTTCGGGCAGGGCAATTTCTCCTGCTTTCTGCGGGAGACGGCCACTGCTGAGCTGTGAAATGGTTGGATAGGCCGACAATCCTTGCTCGTCATATTCTCTAAGTTGTAAAGAGAGTCCGCTGCTTTTAAGCCCAGCCGTGCCAAGAATGATATTGCTGCCGACAAAAGAGAGACGGCTGTCTTCCTCAAGGAGCGTCTTTTGCGCACTTGTCAGATTGTGAAATGTCGCATACCGGTAGCCGTTCAGCGCCCCGGCCTGCTGTTCCCGTAAGGCTTGTAAAATTCCCCAGGATTGTCCGATTACAGTTGTCATCATCGTGGAAAGCACAATAGCAATCAAAATGAGCACGGACGTTATTTTTTGAGCGGTAAGCTCTTTCCACGCCAGCGCGTGATAGGATTTCATTATGCCGTCACCTCCGAAAGCGCTCCGTCCACGATGGTCAATCGGCGTTCTGCCATTCGCGCGATGCGGTCATCATGGGTGATGATGACCAGCGCTTTGCCGAATTCCTTCCGGATATTTTTGAGCGTTTCCATGACCTCATTGCCGCTTTTACTGTCCAGATTACCCGTGGGTTCATCCGCAAAGATAACATCTGGCTTTGCAATCAGCGCGCGGGCAATGGCGACACGTTGCTGCTGACCTCCCGAAAGTTCGCTCGGCAGATGAGATAACCTATTGCTGATTCCCAAAAATTCGGTGATTTGTTTCAAATAAGATTCATCCGGCTGACGCTTGTCCAAGAGTAAAGGCATGATGATATTCTCTTTTGCGGTCAACACAGGCAGCAGATTGAATTGCTGAAAGATAAAGCCGATCTTGCGACGTCTAAAAGCTGAAAGCTCTTTATCGTCAGTTTGATAAATATTCTTTCCGTCAAAAGTAACCGTACCGGAGCTTGGCGTATCCAATCCGCTGATGATATGAAGCAGGGTGCTTTTCCCGCTGCCGGAAGGCCCCATGATGGAAATAAAGTCGCTTGATGTGATTTCAAGATTTGCTTTATTGAGAGCGACGACCTTGTTTTCACCGCTCCCGTAATATTTTGATAAGTCTTTTCCTTCAATGATCATAAAAATGCTCTCCTTTGTATTATAAGGAGAGCATATCGCGGAGTTCTCAAGAATCGCTCAAGCTTTTGAAATTTTAAAATCCGCCGTTACGACCGCTCCGGTTGAAGTGTTCTTCAGCGTTAATGAACCGCCGTGTTTCTCACATAACAGACGGCAAACATAAAGGCCCATTCCGAAATGGGAGCTCGGCTCAAGATTTTCACCACCACGGAGAAACGGCTGTGCGCCCTTTTGGAGGATTGCCTGTGGAAAGCCCAGCCCGTCATCCCGCACGGATAATACAAGCGTTTCAGCATTCAGCATAAAATCGATCGCTATTTTGGCTTTTGCGAATCTCTTTGCATTCGCGATCAGGTTTTCTGCAACATTAAATACGATTGTCTTGTCAATCCAGACATCTTTTTGCATCTTTTCAAACTGTTCTTCAACTTCAATTCCGGAATCCATTGTAAGCAGATGTATGGTGTCTGACAGCTCCTTCATTACCGTTTCTAATCTGGTTTTTTGAGGCAAGCATTGCAGTTCCTCAAGGCGCTGAACGCTGCTCATCGCTTCAATGTATGTTTCGATTCTTCCGGTATATTCCCCTATCAGTGATACGGAATCCTGCGCGTTTTGGGACGACAACGTGCCGCTTGATAATCCTTTTCTTAATATTTTTGCGGAGCCCTTCAGCACGGTAACCGGATTGCGCAGGTCGTGGGAGAATGCAGCATTGAGGCGCTTGCGTTCCTCCATCTGCCGCCAAAGCTCCCTGTTGTTTTTTAAAAGCGCGAGGCGCATTTCCTCGAACGCATTGCAAAGCTTACCAAGCTCGTCTTTTGAAACAGATTGAATAGGAAGATCCAGGTCGTTCTGCATTATTCTTTCTGCTCCAGCCTGCAACTCGGCAAGGGAGTATTTTAGTTTCATGCGATAAAACACTAGATCGGCTGAAAATAAACCCACTATTACAAAAAGAACCGGAAGCGCAAGCTGTAAAATTGCCAAAACATGATACCAAAGCGGAAGAACGTTCTCGGTAGCCGTTGCAGGCGGTATTATGATACCGCTGTCGTCAATTTTCATTTCTAATGACGTCCCATATTGCTGCATAATTTTACTGATGCCTAATATGGAGAAAAAGCTAAGTATGAGGGTGATCAGCAAAAACAGCAAAGTCAGGCAAAAAAAAGCTTTCTTCAAACTCATTTGCTTCAGCCGTTCCATTTATAACCCACCCCCCATACCGTATCGATATAGCTGTGTTTCGTATACGCGGATAGTTTCACCCGGATTTTTCGGATATGCTCCATGATGGTATCGCTGCTGCCGTCGCCATCAAAGCCCCATACGGCTTCGTAAATCCGCTCCCGGTCAAAGACCTGTCCGGCATTCATGGAAAGCAACTCCACAATTTCGAATTCCTTTTTCGACAATGTTACGGGATTCCCAGCTACCGTGACTTCTCGCTTTAAATAGTCGATGGCAAGTTCGTCAAAAAATCGCACAACGGATTGTTCCTGCTTTCGTTGTTCACGGCGGAGATGCGCCTCCACGCGCGCGCCCAATTCTTCAATGTCAAATGGCTTGACAATGTAGTCGTCCGCACCAACCTGAAATCCCATAATTTTATCCTTGATCTCAATACGCGCGGTAAGAAAGAGAATCGGGCAGGAAACATATTCGCGAATATGCTGGCATACAGAAATGCCGTCCATCTCCGGCATATTGATGTCAAGTAGAATGATATCCGGCTGGCAGGTGACTTTTTCAAGCGCATCTTTACCATCAAAAGCGGAATACACTTGGTAGCCCGACATTTCAAAATAATTCTTCATCATTGATACAATGCCTTTTTCATCATCGACAAGCAATATTTTATTGTTCAAATAACATCCTCCCTCCGGCAGAAAATTATTATCTCATGAAATTCTCAAGTTTTTCTCAACAAAAGCTTTATTTTTCTGCTTACAGTATGATGCAATTATATAGAAAAAGCAAATTTACAAACTAATCATTTTCCAGTCTCATATATATATAACTTCATAATGCGCATAATCGTATCGTTTAGCTTTTCTTATTAGAACAGTAAAATGATATAGGGTGATATGATAATGCGAGTTAAGCATATTAACTTGATGGCAAACAAATACTACCTTTCTTCAGTTAAGATTAAATCCAGTTGATGCATAATATTTTTAAAAATTTCGATATCACTTTCCGGTACTTGAGAAAGCATTTGATCTACATACTGATACAATTTCCGATGATATTCATTATGGCCATGATATACCTTTGCCCCTTTTTCAGTTAAAGCCAACGCAACCTCGGTATCGCTTTTTGACAGGATTGTTTTAACACCAAAGTTAAACCCACAAAAAAACGCACACGGTTAGGCGTTGTATCAAATATATCATAACTTTTCAGTCTAGGTGACAGAAGCAAATCTTGATGTTGTTTAATTCATATACAACCTTCTTCAGCACGATTTCTTCGGCACAGTTGCGATAGTTGTTCATGAAGCCGATCCAGCGGAGCTGCTCACGAGCTTTGAGTGCATCGTCCGTACCATCTTTCTTGGCTATGGTGGTGACAATTTCGTCGATCTACGTTGTTGCGCGCTCGTCCACATCACGCAGATGATCATCGAGTTTGCCTGAAAGCAACAACTTTGAATACAGCGCGCGACGATACCGCTTGAGATAGCGTATACATATTCTACAATACATGCCGAAAGAAAGACTTTCTCCTTCGGCCGGTAACTCCAGATTTGGAAGCAGATAATCGCCCTCCCATTGGTAGGTGCCACCCATTTTTTCAAACAGTGATTTCATAAAGCAAAGTCCTTTGCACAAACATTGCGCTTAAGGTTTCCTTTTGCACACAAGTTGTTGATGGCTGTCCTGCCATAGCCGGTAAGCCTCACAATCTCCTGCGTGGTCATCACATCACGGCAGTCTGCCAGCAGCTTAATAAAATATGTGCGCATCTCTTGAAGCATCGCTTCCGGCATTTCTTTTTGAACGGCGGACTGATAATGCTCACCGTACCAGCCCTGCGGTGCGGAATACAGTTCTGGGAACACAGCGCGCTGCTCCATGTATTTGCGCACATCCTCTTTGCGGATTCGATAGCATCGGGTCTTCTTGCCGCTAAACTCACATGGAATCTTGCCACTGCGGAGAAGATGAAGAGCGGTGCTTTTGCTGATATGGCAAAGACGATAAAAATCGTCCTGAGAAATAATATCCGGAACCTCGTTCCAATTAATTGTTTGATTATTCATGGCGATACACCTCTGATTAATTAATAGTCGGTATCAGAGACTGCCGATGTGTATTGCCACTGTAGTTTTGGTCTGCCCTGTTCTGCCCGGAGTTCTATCCTTAAAGCGTTCAGTTCTGCCCGAAATTGCGAAAACAGCCTTATTCGAGCTTTGCCTGAAAATCAGGCATTTGCGGGATTTGAACCCGAAAAACAAGTAAATATACGGCTTTTCGCGCGGACAAAACTGCCCGAAAGTTCTGTCCAAAAACCAGTATCGCACAGTATGGGAAAAGACTCGAAATCAGTTTGGCGGCAACGCCACGCGGGTTCGAATCCCGCCCTCTCCGCCATTATAAAATCCATTTGTCAGAAATTGAACTGGCATATGGATTTTTTATGTTTTAATTATGAAGCTATAAAATAAGTTTAATAGTTATTGCACTTTTAGGAGTAAATCTGGTATGATTTTGTTATAGGTACTTAACAGGTTCTATAGAAAGGAGAATCTTTAGATGAAAATCGCAGTTGTAGGAATTGGCTACGTCGGTCTTTCTATTTCCGTTCTTCTTTCACAACATAACACGGTAAAAGCCGTCGATATTATACCGGAAAAAGTTAATCTGATTAATCAAAAGAAGTCTCCAATTGTAGACACTGACATTCAGGAATATCTTGAAACTAAGGAACTTGACCTTGTTGCAACAACAGATGGTGACAGCGCTTATATTGATGCTGAATACGTCATCATCGCTGTGCCGACGAATTATGATCCGGAAAAAAATTTTTTCGACACTTCCGCAGTAGAGCAGGTTATTAAGCAGGTTATCCGCGTCAATCCGAATGCAATTATTGTTATTAAGTCCACTGTACTAGTCGGATACACTAAACGTGTTCGTCATAAGTTTTGCTGCGATAATATTCTATTTAGCCCCGAATTCTTGCGTGAGGGTCATGCGCTTTACGATAATCTCTATCCGAGCCGCATAATAGTTGGCTGCCCAGCAGGAGATGCGAGACTAAAGAAAACCGCCGAAACCTTTGCAAGTCTCTTAATAAAAGGCGCAATCAAGGAAGATATTCCGACAATGTTCCCAGACCTGGCGGAGGCGGAAGCAATCAAGCTGTTTGCAAATACATATCTGGCTTTGCGTGTCGCATATTTTAATGAATTGGATACTTTTGCTGAATTGAAAGGCTTAAATACAAGAGACATTATCGAAGGCGTCTGCCTTGATCCTCGGATTGGAGACCAATATAACAATCCTTCCTTTGGATATGGCGGGTATTGTCTGCCCAAGGATACCAAACAGCTTCGTGCAAATTACGCCGACGTTCCGCAAAACCTAATCAGCGCAATAGTAGATTCCAATAGCACCCGCAAAGATTTTATTGCTGACCAGATTATCTCTCGGCACCCGAGGATTGTGGGTGTCTACCGCTTAACAATGAAGGCTAATTCGGATAACTTCCGCCAATCTTCAATTCAAGGTATTATTAAGCGAATTATGGCTAAGGGTATTGAGGTTGTAATCTATGAGCCAACTACTAAAGATGACCTGTTTTTTAACAGTCGGGTCATTAAGGAGCTGGATGAATTCAAGTCAGTTTCTGACGTGATTTTGGCAAACCGCTATACCGAAGAGATTTCTGATGTACTGGACAAGGTTTACACCAGAGACCTGTATTTCAGAGACTGAAGTGATTTGAGAACCGGTGGGTTAAATATAAATGCCGTCACCTGTCTAGAGGTGGCGGCATTTTGTTATTACTTTAGTCAGCGCTAATTAATCAAATCAGATTTTTTTAGCAGCCTTTGAACAATTGTTGCAACTTCAGCACGCGTAACATTGCTCTTTGGTGTTATCAAGCAATTTTCTCCTTCACCGAACACAACTTCTGTCTTAAGACATGCCGCGACACTTTCCTTCGCGTAATCGGATATATCTTTTCCATCAGAAGACTTTGAAAGAATAGTATTTACATCGCCGTCTGAAAGATCAAGTTTTAGCCCGGTAACCTTCATAGCTCTTGCAATCATTGCCATTGCCTGTTCACGTGTAATCAAATCATTCGGGCCGAATTTCCCATTTCCGTAACCGTTAATGATTCCATAAGTCTCGGCAGTTTCGATATAACCGCAGAACCAATCCGAGCTGCCCACATCAGTGAAAGAATTATCACCCATAAATTGCGGCAGACCCAAAGCTCTTACGATTATTGCGGCAAACTCTGCTCTGGTCATGCTGCGGTCAGGATCGTAATTTTTATTGCCGACACCGTTTACAACAAGCCTTGAACCCATATCGTTTACCGCATCCTTTGCCCAATGATTCTGCATATCTGAAAATTCAATCGGGTTCCAGATCACGAAGTAAGTGCTGTTTGTAAGACTGTTTATCTTTGCGTAATAATGTCCGTCTATTACTGTGACTTGAGTCGGAATATGACGAATTGTCCCGTCTGGGTTTAACGTAACGCCAGTTGTAATTTTTGTGGGATCTACTCCGTCTGGAATAGCTATTGTTCTTTCAACATAGGAGTTGAAATGTGATATGTTGACTGTTTTTCCGCCGTTTGAACATTGAATGTCAAAGTCGACTGGTTGAACCGCAACTGAAAATCCACCTTTTACTGATGATTGTTCTACTATTGTTGCTGTTTCCGCAGCTGGTTTTGAAATGCTGACGTTCACTTTAATATCTTTTAATGTTACATCTGATCCAAGCTGTTTTGATACATCATCTATGTTAATTTCCGAAGCTGGCAATGTATATGAAGCTGAATCGGTTTTTATTTCTAGAACGCTTTCCTTTTGCTCCATATTTTTTACCATCTGCCCATTTAGTTCGCCTACAACAACATCTGCATTTCCGCTTACCGGAATGATTACTGATGGATTATCGCTACCATTAAGGATATTTTCTAGTTTGCCTTCGTCCACAGAAACAGTGGTAACCGACTGACCGCTTGCAGTTGTTGTTGTACTCGAAGTTCCAACAGTCGGCGTACCGGTATTGCTTTGGTCATTAGAATTTGAGCCGCCTTGGCTTCCGCCACTTGATCCGCCGCCAGAGATATATTGCTGCCATTTAGCGTATACGGTTACATTTCCATTAATTGTGTATGGAAATTCAATTGCCTTACCGCTGCTATCTTTAGAGCTATACCAGCCGATGAAACTAAACCCGGAAAGATTCGGCTTATTCGGCGCTTGAATCACAGTGCCCGATGCAGCGTAAATAGGATCAATCGCGCTTCCGCCATTTGAATCAAAGGAAATAATGTATTTAACATCTACTGATTCAGACTCTGAATGCAGGCTTTTGCCATCGATATATTTCTTGCGAATATTGATTTGGCTTTGATAATCAGAAACAGGAATTTTGCCGGAATTAAGTTCTTTATAAGTTATTCCATCCAGACTATATTCATAAGCTGTTCCGTTTTCCAGCCCGGAAATGCTTATTTCATTTTTATTATCGTTTATCACGGCGCTTAAGTTTGTCGGTGCCGCTTCTCTTTCTGGAATTAAAATGCTTGTCACATCTGAATCGACCATATATCCTGACTTTATAGTCTTAAAGGTTATGGTTTTGCCAAGCAATGAAGAAATCGGCATGTTGTCTCCACACGGATTCCAATCACCGCCGTCTATACTGTAAGCCACTATGGATGTTGTGTTAATAGTCTCACTATTATAGTTAATATTTAGTTCAGGGACTTTGTTTTTAATTTCGCTCACCGTTACGCTTTGTGAAATAATATTTCCCAGGTAATTCTGGCTTAAAATATAGTTCGTGCCGGTCTGTACATACGTAGTTGGAAGGGCTGTATATGCAGGGGCGTTATTTGCCGCAGCAGTTGTTCCAACCGCATCGTCCGGCCATACTGCAGTCAAAGCTGAATACCCATTTATATATTTCAACAAATCATTTTGGGATGCATTTTGTGCATCGGTTGCGTTAATTTGCGGTATTACTGCTGTTGTATAAGTAAGTTTATCAGGATTGACAACATCATAACTTATTTTAACGTCTTGATATTTAGGCGCATATCCTTGTTTAAAGTAAACTCGAACAGTAATAGTCTGTGCGGAAGATGTGGCGGTATTATAATCTGAGGGGAATGTCCAATCTGACGTTTTTGTCGCATCCGCATCAACTGTTTCGTCAAACTGATTCGTCACCAAAGCTGACAATAATTCCGCCGCGTCGGTAGAGCCGGCTTTGATTTTAGCAGAAACATTTTGCAATGTTTTTGCTGTAAGCGGCTGGAGTGTAACGGAAATAGACACAGTCAAATTTTTGTCGTTGTTGAGTTCGTTGTTTCCGGTTAGATCGATTGTTCCGGTCAGAGTCTGTGTACTTAAAGTATCCGGCTTATACCCAGACCAGATTACAGGAACGTTTCTCACAACTTCGCCGCTTACACCCTGTACTGTAACTTGAACGCTTACCGGAAGACCTAAGTCTGACTGCGCTGTTCCGTAAGGCTTGCTTTCGATTGCAGACGGAGCGGATACGCTTAAAATACCTCTTGTATTCACAGCAACGCTGGCGGTTTGGCCAGTTATAGAATTATATTTATTTGCGTCATCTCCGGATGGTGTAAAGCTGTATGTTGCCGTTTTTGTGCCTGCAGTCGTGGAACTGAAAGAATCATTTTTATCCCAGGAAAGCGTGCCAGCTATGGTGTTATCCGTCCTGCTAAGATTTGAATCTCGCAGACTGTCGCCAACATAAATACTTGTTGCGGTTACATTGCCGATGTTCGGCGTTGCTTTGCCCGGTGTAAAAGTATATGTAGCAACTATTGGATCGTAGTTATTGTCTCCTGCCTTTGTTGCAGTAATAATAACGTCACCTATGCCGTTAATATTTACTGTTCCGCTTTGAGTAATCACAGCTCCGCCAACAGCAAGCCATGATATATCTCCCGCACCGCTGCCTCCCGAAGTTGCAAGCGTAAAGGTGTCTCCGTAAACCGTAGTTTCCGGTTTATTAATAATGAGCAAGTCTGATTGGGCTGCTTTAGAAATTGTAACTGTTTTAGTCTTAACAGCCTCATTATAATTCGTGGTTGCCGAAAGAGTTGCGGTAACAGTATATGTCCCGGCGTTGCATGGCGCCTGTGTGGTGCTACCTGTAATCCCCTCGCCAGTATAGGAATAAGCTATGCTGCCTGACCCTTCTGTAACTTCTGTAGTTGGTGCCAAGGCAGAACCGTCATATGTCTTATTGTCACATACGATGTCCGATATAGCTGCATTTGCTTTATTCACTGTCACCTCGGCGGGAATTGTTGCAATGTTATAGTTTGCCAAATCATCAGGTGTGAAAACAAGATTTTTGCTATACGGAGTTGCCGATGCATCAGGCTTATTGCTTGAGTCTTGTATGCTGAAGGTGCCTGCTACCGTTGTCTCTGCTTTTGATACGTCAATTGCATTGCCGAATATCTGACCATAAGTTATATCTGATACAGTCGGCCATGCTGAGACTATTGGAGTAGCTTTATTAACGGTAACTGATGTAGGATTAGATACAACATTATAATTTGTTGTATCAGATGGCGTGAATATTAAGTTTTTAGTATATGGCGTTGCAGAGGCATCAGGCGTTTTGCCTGCATCCTCAATGCTGAATGTGCCGGAAACACTTGCTGAAGCTTTAGAAGAATCGATAGCGTTTCCAAAGGTTTGGCCATAGGCTACCGCTGATACAGTTGGCCATGCTGAGACTGTTGGAGTTGCCTTATTAACTGTAATAGTTGCCGGGAACGTAACGGCTTCATAATTATCTGTATCCGTTGGAGTAAATATTAAGTTCTTGGTATATGGCGTTGAAGATGCGTTCGGGACAATTGTTTCATCCTCCACACTGAATGTACCGGAAATACTTGCATTTGCTTTAGATATGTCAATTGCATTGCCAAATATCTGACCATAAGTTATATCTGATACAGTCGGCCATGCTGAGACTGTTGGAGTTGCCTTGTTTACGACAAGCGTTAAGGTAGTCTCTGCATATTTTGAAGTATCCAAAGTATCAGCTGCCCTGATCGTAAAGTTATATGTTCCGGCCTGAGTTGGTGTTCCACTGATACTATGGTCTGCGCTGTCGAATGACATACCGGCAGGTAATGTCCCAGTAATCAAATATGTATACGAACCGGATCCGCCCACTGCAGGATTTAGAGTAACTGTACTGTAATTTGCATTATACGTTGCATTTGCGAGTGTTGTTGCCGCTAAACTTACATCGCTGACTGCAACTGCAGAGGTAAATTCACTTTCCACTGCTGCACCGGTTGTATTACCTGCTGATGCAACAGGCGTGACCTCAAAGCTGATAAACTTCCCAAAATCTGCCGGGGCAAGTGTGTACGTGCTATCATATGCATCGGTAATCTCTTGTTTATTTAAGCCCTGCGCGTCATCCGAGCGGTACCACTTAAAGGTGCTTGTACCTTGCGGATCGTTTTCTGCGTCAGAATACTTATATTGTCCTGTCAAAGTCTGGCCCACTGTGCATGTACCGGCAATAGTAACCTGCGATGCAGTCGGTGCTGAATTTGGCGCCATATCCGTCGTAAAAGCCCAAGTTGTGCTGCTATCAATTGCATCACAGCCGTTTCCAGAGGCGTTTTCGAATGCGCCCGAATCCACGATTATATAATAAGAAGTGTTATATGCAAGTTTTTGCGGCAGGGTAACGGTTACTGTATTCCCTGAAGAAATTGAACTATCTGCGCCAACCTTGCAGGCTATTGTGTCATTAGCCGCATTCATCACAAAGATGTATTTTCCAGATATACCGGTGACTGGTTCGCTGAACGTCAGGTTAAGCTGCGTGTCGTTAGGAACTGCAGTTGCTCCGTTAGCAGGAGAAAAAGAGTTTGTCGTGGCATAAGAGTCTTCCCATACCGGCAGGCCATCGTTTACTCCGGACTCGTAATTCCAACCTTTTGCCTTCGCAATAGAAAATGTACTTGGAATAACGCTTCTTCCGTCGTTAAGTGCATCGAGAATATTGGCAGCTGTTGTATTTTCAGAGCCGTTATTATACGGAATGGTCGACGCCCCACCCTGGAGAACCTGATTTGATAGTCCTGCAAAACTTGTGGATGTATTGACGAGCGTTTTTTCTTTGCCTTCGAAATCTATTCCCTTGCCTATGCCCGGTAAAGACGTATTGTCTGTATTCCAGTAATAATTCTCTGCCGTGCTGCCATCGGCCTTTCCGCCAATAATGGTGCCTAAGAAAGTAGCTGAAGTATTTCCTGATGAGGAAAGGGAAGCCGTAGAGTAGCAGTTTGCCAGATTACTGCCGTCACGAATTGCTCCGGCTATTCCGCCTCCAAATATATGTCCGTAACCATATGAGTTATTGCCTTTTATCGAGATGCTTCCCCGGCTGAAGCAGTTAAACACGCCGGCACCTTCATTATTGCCAGGAGATATAGAACCTATGATGCCTCCTATAGCGAAGGAACACAGGGTATTGTTTGAGTCTTCAACCGTTACGTTTAGATTTACGTTTGACGAGCAGTTCATAATAGGGCCTGTATAGCTGTATCCGATTATACCGCCGGCAAAAATGCCTTCCTGTGCATAGCTTGACATTCCATTCTTCAACGTCACAGTAATATTTCCTGTGACATTAAGGTTTTTGAACGCCTTTGAATCCAACACGCCGAACAACCCGATATTCCTTTTTTGCGCTGTTATGCATAGATTCGAAATAGTATGGTTTTTTCCGTCAAAACAGCCTGAAAACCACTGATATCCGATATTTCCGCCGATCGGTTCCCACTCGTGTCCGCCAAGATCAATATTACGGGTTAGTACTATGGTTTTACCAGACATACCGGTTGCAGTTTTTCCGTCTGTTCCGTTAATTAAATTTGCAAAGCCCTTAAGGTCAGCGCCGGTGCTGATATAAAACGTACTTTGTGAACCGTTGCCATACCAGCTATAGGATGCGCTGGTCCCGTCCCATACGTCTGTACTTGCATCGGGCTCGTACACGGTGATATCCGGTGAAGGCGACGATACCTGACCCAGATCATCAACAGCATAAATCTGATATGTACCATCAGCAAGACTGGCAGTATCAAAAGAACGAACGATGCCTGCCGCACAAACTGTTGATTTGCCGCCGTTTGCTAATGAGGCAATTAGTTCTGATTTTTGAGTATAATTTGTCTCGGGCTTAGGAACAAGATAGAGTGTTCCGTTCTTACTGCTCATTCCAGTCACAGCTCCGCCTTTGATTACGGACGTAGAGATGTGTGAAATGAGTGGAATAGAGGTATCCTGCCCTAGAAAATCGGGAACGGGATAGCCATTTGATCCGTATGACCAGTTTTTTGCCGTTACCCCGTTGGGAAGCGCGGTAATTGCTGCACGTCCGCTGTTTAAAGCTTTTATTACAGCGTCTGTGCTGCTTGCAGGTATATTTTCATTGTCAGAATAATCATTACTGTAAGTTAAATCAGTATTGCAAGCGCTGCCTTTGAGAACTGCGTCTGAAATTTCCTCGCAGTTTGTTTGAGCGTTTGAACCGCCGTCAGAGCCGTAAATAGCATGTTTGCTTCCAGCCCAGAAAATATTATTTAAAGTAGCATGAGCGCAAGCGCCTGCAATATCTCCTATTTTTGCGCTTCCTGTAAAAGTCGGAACTGCCACAGACGAGCAGCAATTGACTATTCCTCCATATCTGATTCCTCCGGTAAGTCCGCCAGCATATAAATTTGCTGAATCTACTGAATTGTCTGCCGAGATAGTTCCATTAGCAGCACAATTTAAAAGAGAACTACAGTAGCCCGCTAAACTGCCGACGTATGCATTGTCGGGACAACTGGCAACTGTAATATTCATATCGGCACTGCAGTTTATTAGCTCGCCATAAGTCATTGCCACGATTCCGCCTGCGTAAAATTCATTTCCCGAAAGCGTTATGTTACCGGTAACTCTAAGATTTTCGACCATAGTTTCGGTATAACCTATAAGCCCTGCCATGGACGCCGCTGTTGTCGAAGATAAATTCGAAATCGTGTGATAATTCCCGTTGAATATGCCGCCGAAGTAATCCAAACCGATAGGAGTCCATTCCTTTGAGCCTAAATCAATATCATTGGTAAGTTCAATAGTCTTTCCGGCAAAACCATATTGCGTTTGCCCGTCTTGACCGTTTGTTATGTTAGCCAGACCTCTAAGCTGTGCTGCTGTGCTTATATAAAATGTACTTGCAGAACCATTTCCATACCATGAGTAGTCTGCCGGCATCAAAATATTAATGCTATGCGACGGCAAGGATAACTGGCCAAGGCTGTCAACGGCATAGATTTGGTAAAGCCCCGGCTCTAATCCCGCAGTCCCGATCGGGGTCAATATTTCTGTTGAGCATGCCTCTGTTTTCCCTTGGGCAACCGCCGCATCAAGTTCAGATTTCAAAGTATAATCAGCAGCTGGTTTTGGAACAAGATAAAGTTCTGCGTCTTTATTGCATTTAACGTTAATGTTCCCGCCCAAGCTTACCGCGGTTGTTACATCTGAAAGTAGCGGTGCTCCGTTATCAGCCGGTGTAAAATTTATCGTAGGATAACCATCTGTATCATATGTCCAGTCTTTTGCTGAAACCCCGTCCGGCAATCCATCTATTGCTGTCCGACCATAATTAAGAGCTTTAATAATAGCGTCTGATGTATTTTCATCTATTATCATACTGTTTGAAGAATTCGTACTGAATGAAAGACCGCCTGTACAAGTGCCGCCCTTAAGCACTGAGTCGGGAAGACCCTTTACATTGTAAACCTCGACATTGTCTCCTGTTTGTGCAGACCAGCTGCTTATAGTGTCAGGTCCATAAATATTTTTAAGTAATACTGTTTGGTCGCTGCCTTCAGCGTAACTCACTGCGCCATCTAATGGCACACTTGTTATATCAGATACATCAATCGTATTGATGCAGTTAATTATATTTCCTTCACTATAACAGGAAATCCCTCCGAATTGCAGGTTCGATAAATCACTGGCAGTGCTATTTTGCACATTGCCGGCAGCCCTGCAGTTTGCAATTGTTTTACAATTAATTCCTACTAGGCCACCTAAAGTATTACCATCGTAATTTATGTTATTAAGCGAAAATTGTATATTGGAACAACAATTTATGACTGTTCCCACGTTAAAGGCCGCTATTCCCCCTGTAAGCAGTGTAGATGATGTAACTGCAACATTTCCAGTAACCTTTAGGTTTTCTATGATTCCTGCGTTATAGCCGAATAATCCATTCATATCTGTAGCAATACATGATCCGTCAGAAGTCGCAAGCCCGGAAATTGTATGAAAGTTTCCGTTGAATATGCCGCAAAACTGTGGATTTGTAGCTTCTGTCTCTGCACCAATCGGAGCCCAAGCCTTTTGACCCAAATCAATATCAGCAGTTAATATTATTGTTTTTTCGCTGAAATTATAAGGCGTTTGATTGTCACAGCCATTTACGATATTAGCGAATCCGACAAGATCTGAGGCTGAACTGATTTCAAATGTTGAGGCAGAGCCGTCACCAAACCATGCATAGTCTGCGGTTGTACCGTCAACGCTGTCACTGTCAGCTGCATAAACCGCCGGCGGCATAATGTAAGTAAGCATTAAAACGCAGCTTAGCAGTATGCTCAGAGATCTTTTTAATTTCTTCATTTTGTTTCCCCCTTAATCTTTTCTTATCCTTTTTCCATATCCAAACTTTCTGCATTCAACTATTGTAGCAACTTCAAGATTTGCACCATTAGGGAGTGATGTCCACACCTCACAATATGAGCAAATATTTTTACTTGCAGTTGAACAATCGAAACTTAAACATCTTCCCAAACAAGGAAATTGGCCTTCAGTAACAAAACAATCTGCATCAATGTTTTCATCAATTTCTGAAGGGCACTTTTTATTTATATCATCCAAACTTACACCCCCGACTTTTTAGATTTACTCATAATTATTTTAAAACATTACTAGCTAACAAAACCGCTAACAAAATACAGAAATTTCGACTTTTTTTCTATATTTTTATTTAAATATATTGTAAATTTACGATATTACATATATAAAGCATCGTAGGGAGGCAGAAATAATTGAATAGTATATCAAGCGTTAGGCTAACGGTGCCAAAGACTGCTGCTGGCGAAATTATCCGTCAGAATCTTATAGATACTGTCCTAAACGCTCAGATAAAATTCGTGCATATCCAAGCCGGAGCAGGATATGGAAAAACCACTTTTTTATCACAGATCGCGAACTTTTCAACGAAAGCTGTATGGTTTTCCCTTGCAGGCGAAAGTGATATCTTAACTTTCGTAGATGGTTTAAGCAAGGCAATAAGGATTACTTTCCCAAATTATGATTTTGCGGTATCAGAATATCTGCCCTTTATAAATAAAAATAATTTTACAACTCTCCTTGCAAACGCTGTAATTTGCAGTATGGAAAAACTTCCGGAAAACTTTACGCTGATTTTAGATGATCTTCATACTGTTAAAAGCTATCAGATATATGAGTTTATTGCCTGCTTTATGAAATATGCCCCTAATAACATACATGTTTTTATAGGAAGCAGAGAATCTCTGCATAAGGAGCTTTTGCCTTTTTATTTAAAAGGAAACTTACTAAAGCTCAATCAAAATGAGATTGCGTTTACAGAAGAAGAAACATTCAAAATCTTAGGTTATAAAGATCAAGAAATATATGCAATAACAGAAGGATGGCCGCTTGCTGTCGGTTCCCTAAGAATATTACTAGAAAACGGGGTATCTTCTGATCATGTCCTTGAGATCGCTAAAAAAACTATATATTCTTATCTTTTTTATGAATGCATCGGTCATCTGCCTTCGGAAGTAGTTGAGTTTCTGAAAGTTTCCGCCTGCTTCGAAGAATTGGATGCTCAAATGCTGGATGCTGTCTTGAATATAAAAAATTCAAGGCTAATGCTAGACAGCCTTGTATCGCGTAATATGTTTACAATAAAAACTGACAGCGGACATTATCGTTATCATGCGCTATTTAGGGATGGCTTGCTTGAAAAAGGTGATTCTAAGCTCTATGACAGCCTTCTGCAAAAGGCAGTTAAATTTTATTGTGAAAAGAAAGATTATTCAAAAGCAGCAGGATACGCTATTCAACTAGACGACAAAAAATTGCTTGAAGAAGTAATTTTGCTAAGTTATAAAAGTTTGATAAAAAGCGGTGATTTCGGAGAGCTTCGACTTTGGTTTAATGCTTTAGGAGAAGATATATCTGGGCTGGGGCCCGAAATACTTGTTTCCAAGGGCATTTTTTTATCCTGTATTGGAAATTTCACCGGTGCAAAAGAATGCCTCGATAAGGCAATTCCTCAGATAATTTCTAATAAAGAACAATTAACAGAAGCGTTGATTCACAAAGCTAGGGTGCTTCGCAATTACGTCTCTATAGAAGAATCAAACAAAGTGCTAGATAAATTAATCTCTGAAGCTGATAATCTTGCATCAGAATCAGGCTATGCCATAATCATTGAAAAATTATACAACCTATGCTGGGATTCTAAAATAACAGATGCTTTAAAACTATGTTTTGGAATGATTGAAGCATGCTCAAGAGAAGGTAATCTCAAAGTAAAGGCGTGGTTTGAAAGATATTTGAGTGCAATCTATTTTTTCTGCGGAAATATGAAAAAAACAGTGTATTATTACGAAAAGTCTCTCGAACTCTCAAACTCAGAATTGGAGTATCTGGACATGCACAACACGGGCATCTTCGCGGCAAAGGCATATCAGATGCTGGGAAATAGAAGCGAGTGCATGACAGTTTTAAACAGCGAGCTTCAAAAAATGAGAAGTACAGGAAAGTACGAAGAAATGTGGTTTGGCTATCTGTTTGCGGCTGAGATACACTATCAAGACACATGGATCAATATTGTGAATGGTATTAATTGTTCTTATGAAACAACAAAGAAATATTTTACTTTAGCCGACGAATATGCCCCACTTTTCCGAAAGACAGATTTCCAAATGCAATGGGCAAAAATGCTTAGGCTTACTTACAGTCTTATATTTACTAATGAATCGAAACAAGAAATTACAAATAAAATATCTTTGCTGCTAGATGATGCGGGTGATTATCTTAAAAGCATCATTCTCGCCAGGTTGCTTGGATACTTTGCTGCGGTGTCAGACTATCAAAATGCGGTAAAATGTTCTAAACAGTGCATAGAAATCGGTGAAAAATCAAAAATATACCTACACTCATCGCTTGCATATGGGGTAATTGCACGTTTTTATATCTCAAGCGGCACTAAAAAAGAAGCTTTGTTTTATACAGAGCGGTTTTTAACGCTTTGCGACGAAAACGGCATTTATGCATATTTTTATGCAAGAAAAGATTACGATCCCGTTTTAAAGTTCGCATATGAAAACAACATAGTGCCAGATATAACGAAGAAACTCATGGAGCTCGTAGGATATAAAATAAAAAAAGCTTATATAAAAACATTTGGCGGATTTTCTGTATTATCCTACAACCACCGAGATAGAACTCTTAAAATGAGAACAAAAAAGGAAAGAGAACTGTTAGCGTATCTCCTTGAAGCTGGCGATCAAGGAGTTTCTAAAGAGGAGATTTATGAAGCAGTTTGGCCTGAGACCGAATCGGATAATGTTAAAAAATTGATAGGCGTAAATCTGGCACAAATAAAAAAAGACCTTACAGGTCTTGGTATAGAAAATGCAGTTATATGCCATGATAAAAGATACAGCATTTGCAGGGATGAAATTGAGTGCGACTTTGAAATTTTCGAAAATAAAGCAGCAGACTTAGATAAAAAACACCCGGAAGAACTTATGGGTTTATATACAGGAGAATATCTTTCGGATTTTGAGGCGCTTTGGGCAAATTCAAAAAGAATAAAATATAAAAAGATAGTCGATGAATTAAATGCTTTGTCCAAAAAAAATTAGCCTCAAAATTTAAGTACAATTTTATCCCCTTTTAACATAGAAAGCCTCAGAGTTGCATTTTCTGAGGCTTATACAAAAATTATATATTTATTTCTTTAAAATCTTTTTTCTAATAAATAAAAATGTTTCGTCTTCGCCCTTTTCCTTAAGCATGAATAACATTTGTTCAAGAAGTTTGCGTGTTTCTGGATGGAGCATATAATGATCTCTTGATCTATCGTAGTAATCATAAGGATCGCTGTCTTTATATAGTTCTTTCCGATATGTCTTGCTTGCAGCAACCCGGTCGCAGAACATTTCAACAACATACTTTACGGGCATCTTCATACCTGCCATTCCGGACGTTTCTCCCTGAGTATAGTCGATCCAATACTCCAGGTGGTGCTTATTGCGTCCTTTATGATGCAGCCATGCACTGCTGTAGCCTCTTACCTTTCGCTCTATATTGTTAGGGCTTTGATTACCTTGAAAGTAACGCGCTCCAACTAAAAATTCAACAGGATTATATTTTGATAAGTCGTGTGTTAGCCCCTGCCAGTAAAGCCCTACACGGAAACAATTTTGTCTAACAAGTTTTTTATGGTGATTTATTGTTTTTAAATGTGATAACCATTTCATTTTTCAAATGCCCCTATATATATGTAATCTAAACTATTTTAATTCCTTTTATTAAATAAAAGCAATAGAAAATTATGCAAAAATGAAACTTCCCATGGTCCGTATATAATTAGGACTCCAATTAATTAAAAAAATTTTTTATTTTCTATTGACAAATGTCTTGTCTGAGGTATATTATAATAACATATTAATCATATATGAATTGTAATAATATTTTGGAGGTTATATTATGTCAAAGATTTATAAAAGCTTAACTGATCTTATTGGGAAAACGCCACTTCTTGAGCTTTCAAACTATGAAAAAAAGCATGATTTAAAAGCTTTAATAGCGGCAAAACTCGAATATTTCAATCCTGCAGGCAGTGTTAAAGACAGAGTTGCAAAGGCAATGCTGGATGATGCAGAAGCAAAGGGGATTTTAAAGGCAGGGTCGGTTATAATTGAGCCGACAAGCGGCAATACCGGCATAGGGCTTGCGTCTGTAGCAGCTGCAAGGGGCTATCGAATAATCCTTACAATGCCTGAGACGATGAGCGTTGAACGTAGAAACCTTTTAAAAGCTTATGGCGCGGAACTGGTTTTAACAGAAGGCGCTAAGGGAATGAAGGGTGCAATTGAAAAAGCTGATGAGCTTGCAAAAGAAATACCGAATTCCTTTATACCTGGGCAATTTGTAAATCCCGCTAATCCCGCTATCCATAAGGCAACGACCGGACCCGAAATATGGGATGATACAGACGGAAAAGTTGATTTTCTGGTTGCCGGCATTGGAACTGGCGGCACTATTACAGGAGCCGGAGATTATTTGAAATCTAAAAACCCAAATATAAAGGTTATCGCGGTAGAACCATTTGATTCACCCGTTTTATCTCAGGGTAAAGCCGGTCCTCATAAAATTCAGGGGATTGGAGCAGGGTTTGTTCCTAAAGTTCTTGATACATCTATATATGATGAAATCATTCCTGTTAAAAATGAAGATGCCTTTAAATCAGGAAGAGAGCTTTCAAAATCCGAAGGTTTGCTTATAGGCATTTCATCGGGCGCCGCACTTTGGGCAGCAACTGAAATAGCTAAAAGGCCCGAAAACAAAGGAAAGACAATTGTAGTAATTTTGCCTGATACTGGCGAGAGATACTTGTCAACACCAATGTTTATAGAGTAAAATAATATTTGATATTAATAGATAAGGGTAATATTTTACCCTTATCTGTTTGTATTTAATAGATACAAAATCAGGATGTGAACCAGGGTGAACATACTAATAACAGCCGGCGGAACAATTGAAAAAATAGATGAAGTAAGGTTTATTTCAAATAATTCGACCGGCCTACTTGGAACCAAAATTGCAGAAGCCTTTATTGCCACAGGCATAACTGATAAAGTATTTTATGTTTGCGGTAAGAACGCTGCGATTCCCCAAAACGATAAAATCACAATACGGCGGGTTGCCAGTGTAAGTGATCTGGAGACTGAATTAAAAGATATTATGTCAAAATACAAAATAGATGCTGTAGTTCACAGTATGGCTGTCAGTGACTATGCGGTAAGTGCAGTTACATCTTATGACAATATATTTAAATCAGTTAATGAAAGTCTTCAAAGTATCGACTTTAAAAAATGCACTAAGCAAGATATTTCAGAACTGATTTTTTCTGGTTTTAAAAGCGAGCCCAATATATCTGTCAGCGGAAAAATAAGCTCAGACATAGGTGATTTAGTTGTTATAATGAAAAAAACACCTAAAATTATTGGCCTGATAAAGCAGATGCAGCCGAACACAATATTAGTCGGTTTCAAACTTTTAAACAATGTTCCAGTTGATGTTCTTCTAAAAACAGGATATAGTATAATGGAAAAGAATAAATGTGATTTGGTATTTGCTAATGATTTAAAGGATGTAAATCCGGAAAATCATTCAGGATATCTTATAAAATCTGAAGGTACATATAAAAAAATAACAGGTAAATCAAAGATTGCTGCTGAAATAGTGTCAGCAGTAATAGAAATACTTAACAAGGAACGTGACACCGATGAAAAATATTCTACTAGGGGTAACGGGCAGTATTGCGGCATATAAGTCAGCGGACATAGCCAATATGCTGTCAAAAAGAGGCTACAACGTTGATGTAATAATGACTAGAAATGCCGTAAAGTTTATTGCTCCACTGACTTTGCAGAGCCTTACAAAAAATCGTGTATACTCTGATATGTTCGATGAAATCTATACAGAGGATGTAAGACATATATCTCTTGCGAAAAAGGCAGATCTTTGCATAATTGCACCTGCAACGGCTAATATAATCGGGAAACTAGCAAACGGAATTGCAGATGATATGCTTACTACCACATTACTCGCCGTCAAGGATATCCCAATCTACATTTGTCCGGCAATGAATACTAATATGTATGAAAACTGCATTGTTCAGGGAAATATAGAAAAACTTAAAAACTTAGGGTATATATTTATAGAACCAAAAGAAAGTGTACTTGCATGCGGCGATCTTGGAAAAGGTGCACTTGCCGACGTCGACAGGATTATATACACCATTGAACATGCTTTAGATAATTAAGGGTTAAATAATGGAATCAATAGCTATAACGGACATGCCAGGAATAAAGATAGGACATGCGGAAAATTTAAAAGCGGCTACAGGCTGCACAGTCATTATCTGTGAAAAAGGGGCCGTTGGCGGCGTGGATGTACGGGGCGGTTCTCCCGGAACCAGGGATACTGACGCGCTTAATCCTGTAAACAACAGAAAAGAAATTCACGCAGTTTTTCTTTCCGGCGGCAGTTCTTTCGGACTTGATGCAGCCGGAGGGGTTATGAAGTTTCTTGAAGATCATAATATCGGCAGAGATGTTGGCGTAACGTGTATTCCAAATGTCTGCGGAGCGATCTTATTTGATTTGAAATGTGGCAGCAGTGTTATACGCCCCGATGCGGAGATGGGGTACAATGCATGCGTCAACGCCTTCTCAAAGATTCCGGCAGAAGGAAGTGTTGGTGCCGGGACAGGTGCGATAATAGGGACTTCAAACGGCACTCAATATGCGATGAAAGGCGGAATAGGCAGCATAGTCTATAAAAATGGAGACTTGATTGTAGGCGCAGTCGTTGCAGTAAATTGCGTAGGTGATATTGTTGACAGTAATAGCGGAAGAATAATAGCCGGTGCGCTTAACAAGGATAAAAAAACATTCGCATGTTCAGAAGATATAATCTTATCTAGCTATCTCGACATGTCAGATATATTCAGTGGAAATACTATTATCGGTTGTGTTTTCAGCAACGCTGATTTTAATAAGGATCAAGCAACCAAACTTGCGTCGGTATGTCATGACGGCATAGCACGGGCAGTCAGACCTGCTCACTCCATGTACGATGGAGACACTATCTTTACTATGTGTACTGGTGCTGTTAAGGCAAACTTCGATGCGGCGGCGATACTTGCAGCAAAATCTGTTGAAGAGGCGATACGGCGGGCAGTTATGAATGCTGACTCACTTGGAGGATACATATCATTTAAGGATTTAAATAAAAATACCAGTTTACAGAATTGCCGCTGAAACGGCTAATATGTTGCAATTGGAGTATATTATGAAGATATCAACTAAAGGGAGATATGCACTCAGGCTGATGCTTGATCTTGCTATGAATTCAGGTGAATATACCACAATTAAGAGTATTTCAGCAAGACAGGAAATTTCAGATAAATACTTGGAACAGATTATTACTGTTTTAAGCAGAGCCGGATTTGTCAAAAGCACGCGCGGCTCTCAGGGGGGATATAAATTATCCAAGCCCGCAAAAGATTATACTGTTGGTGAAATACTAAGACTTACAGAAGGCAATCTTGTGCCTGTCGCCTGTATGGAAGATCATCCCAACGAGTGCAAACGCTGCGATAGCTGCGTTACCCTTGAAGTCTGGGAGAAATTATATGAGGCAATCAGTGGTGTTGTAGATAATATAACACTCGAAGAGCTTGTTCAAAAACAAAAAAATAAGGAGATAAATTAATGGCAAATCAAAAAAGAGTAATGGCAATACATGATATATCGTGCTTCGGCAAGTGCTCGCTTACCGTTGCTTTACCTATAATATCAGCTGCAGGCATAGAGGTCAGCGTTATTCCGACTGCTGTTCTTTCAACACATACAGGCGGTTTTACAGGGTTCACCTATCGTGATCTCACTGAAGACATTATTCCTATAGCGAATCATTGGAAATCGTTGGATTTAAGCTTTGACGCCTTCTATTCCGGATTTTTAGGGTCATTCCATCAGATTGACATTGTTTCACAGGTATTTGATAAATTCAAAACGAATGAAAATCTCATTATAGTCGACCCTGTAATGGCTGACAATGGAGTTCTTTATAAAATCTTCCCTGAAAATTTTCCTGACGGCATGAGAAGGCTTTGTGAAAAGGCTGATGTTATCGTTCCAAACATAACAGAGGCAGCCCTTTTAATTAAAGAGCCTTATAAAGAAGGCCCCTATACAAAAACATATATAGAGGATATGCTCAAGAAACTTGGCGAGCTTGGCCCGGAAAAGTTGTCCTGACAGGCGTTTATTTCGATAATAAACAGCTGGGAGCCGCAGCATATGACAGAAAAACCGGCAATATTTATTATACATTGTCTGACCGTGTTGAAGGCTATTACCATGGAACCGGTGACATCTTTGCTAGCGCCCTTACGTCTGCGCTATTAAAAGGATTTGATATTGAAAAAGCATCTAAAATTGCGGTTGATTTAACAGTCGGAAGTATTGAGAGGACAAAGAACGCCGGAACAGACGTGCGCTTTGGCGTTAACTTTGAAGAAGGATTGCCTTCGTTTGCAAAATCACTTGGGCTGAAATAGATTACTTTGCCAGATCTTTAAGAGCATTTTCTTGAAGTCTAAAAACAGTCCAGTCCGACATCGGCACAGCGCCAATTTTCTTATAGAAACCAATTGCAGGATCGTTCCAGGTTAGGCACCACCAGTCAACTCGCCCACATCCCTCATCAACAGCGATTTTGGCAAGAATCTTGAGCATTGCTTGGCCGATACCTTTACTGCGAAATGCTTCTTTTACAAATAAATCTTCAAGATATAGATTCGCTTTACCCAGAAAAGTGGAATAGTTATAAAAAAACAGGGCAAATGATGCGGGCTCTCCCTTATATTCGCCTATTATGACTTTAGCCTGATTTTTCACGAACAAAGATTTATAAAGATCCTCTTCTGTCGCAACGACCTGGTCTAGCATTTTTTCGTAAGAGGCAAGTTCTTTAATAAAACTTAGAATCTGAGAAGCATCATTTTCATCCGCAAATCTTATTAAAAAAT
>JAUZPM010000023.1 GCA_030705925.1 Bacillota bacterium | reverse complement strand
TGTCCGTTCGGGCCAGGATTCCAAGATACTCCCTTAGGTCCATAAGCAAGTATTTTGTAATTTTCTTTATCAAAGCTGAAATCCATAAACTCAAGAGCTTCTTTAATATGCTTGCTCTTAGCGCTTATTGTCGTCTTATCATCAATAGTTTCCGGCCAGTTAAAGTAACCATTTCTAATTTGCTGACCGTCTTGAAGTCTCGGATATGGTGCAGTTGTAGGTTTAAAATTAAGTGACTTTCCTGCATTATAGGCACTGTTACTTGCATCTAAGTAGCAGGCTGTTTTACTAGCAGCAAATAATTTACTTGGATTAGCACTTGTAAAGTCTTGGGATATATAGCCTTTCTTATACCAATCGTTCATTTTTGTCAGATAATCTTTAAACTCTGGCTGAATTTCAGGCCAAGCAACTTTACCGTCTTTTTTAATATAGAAATCATTGTCCAAATCGTAAGCGCCTAATATTTGTTTATTTAAACCGGAAGAAGCAAGTGTAAATGGAGCAACGCCTGGTTTCTTTTCCAAAACTTTCTGGAAATAAGCTTCATACTGATCAAGAGTTTTCGGTACATCCATGCCGAACTCCTGTAGCCAGTCACCACGCAGCTGCATTCTTGACCATTCTGCCTGAACTCTCTTATCGTCTTTAACTGCTCCGTTACCAACGTCAGTATAAGAGAACAATGAGAAGATTCTGCCATCTTCCGCAGTTGTTTCACGTCTAAATTCAAAATCGTCTTTTAAAATCTTATTATAATTTGGCATATATTTAGGAACAAGATTTGTTAACTCTTGAAATACACCATCATCAATGCCTTTAATCGTACCGCCTGTGTATGCATGGTCAACCATGATATCTGCAACATTATCAGAAACAACCATTAAGTTAAAACTTTCTGTTGCTTGACCTGCAGCAGGATGGATAAACTTCAAATTTACTCCGGTAGCTTTCATAAGTGCCTGAACAGCTTCATTTTCAGCATCGCTCTTAAGATATTTGGATCCGCCAAATCGTTTCCAAATCGTCAGCGACAAAGATCCATCTGTACAAAGAGGATATGTAATCTTCTCTGGTGCACTAGTATCTGTGCTAGTATTTCTGGCATTATCTTTAGACGCACAACCAGTCAAAAGCTGCGATGCCAAAGTCGCACAGAGAGCCACGCTGAAAATTCTTCGTGAAAATTGTTTCATAATGCTCCCACCTTTTTTTAATTTCTTTTCCCATCATCAATATTATTACTTCAAACACTTTCGAACAATATGTAAGTTATTTACCTGATATGTAATCACCTCACTTCTATTATATTTAGCCTTTGCATTCTATAGTTATATAAGTTTTTTTAGGGGATGCGCACAGAAAGCACTCACGTGAGTGCTTTCTGTGCTTTTGAGAGAGAGAGTAATCTATAAAAGATTAAGAAGTAAGCAATTTAAAAAACATTGCAACAAACAATTTTATAATTTATTTGTCTTTAAAAATAAAATGTTCAATTCAATAAAATTAATCATTGTTATTGAATTCTTTATCTTCTCCTCAATGTTCGTATTTATCTTATAGCTATAATTAACTAGTTACAATATGTAAGTTATTGATTTGATATGTAATCAAATCAATGTGTGTTAATTATTGTTAGTTTTATAACAATACAAACAACATATTGTCCTATTTGATATTTGTGTCTTTTAAAACACTGGTATATTTATTGTGACAACTATTTCGATTATATACAGTCAGGTTTAACTGTCCTGTCTTCATAGCTTTTGATGATTTCTTTGTCGGCTATATATGTAATCGAATTATTAACCAAGTGAATAGAGTTATCAGAGAATGTTGTTGCAGTAGTTGTGCTGACGTGTATTATTGGTATAATATATCTCTAGAGCTAAACATAATAAAATAGAAAAGGTGCATTATGAAATATCTGCAATTCAATGAATTAAAAATATCAAAATTAGTGCTTGGTACAGATTATTACGGTACCTCAGTTGACGTAAAAACAAGTTATTCACTGCTAAATGGTTTTACTGAATCGGGTGGGAATTGCATAGATACTGCTAGAGTGTATAGTGACGGTACAAGCGAAAGCCTTATCGGCGAATGGCTTAACGAGCGAAATAATCGTCACAAAATAATATTAGTAACCAAAGGCGGGCATCCTTTAAATGGTCATAGCCGTCTTTCACGTGAAAATCTAACTTTAGATATTGATTCCAGTCTTAACGCTTTAAAAACAGATTATATAGATATTTATTTTTTGCATCGCGATGACACAAATCGTCCTATTGAAGAAATTATGGAAACGTTATCAGAATTTATTAAGAGTGGGAAAGTTAGATATATTGGATGTTCGAATTGGACATCCGAGCGTATTGAAGCCGCTAATTTATATTCGAAATCATCAGGCCTGAGCGGGTTTAGTATAAGCCAAATCCAATGGAGCCTTGCTGTTTCCACACCAGAGGCACATGGTGACCCCACACTAGTGTGTATGAATGATAAAGAATATAACTGGTATTTAGAAAATAACTTTCCGGTGATGGCCTTTTCTTCTCAAGCAAAGGGTTTTTTCACTCGAACTATAAAAAACGGTTTGGATTCCAATAATAATAAAGCTCTCTCTAGATTTTTAACAGAAGAAAATTTAAAACGCCTTGTTAAAGTCAGGGAATGCGCCGATAAATTTAATATCACTCCGACGGCAGCAGCTCTAGGTTACATAACCTGCAATGCTTTGCCAGCAGTAGCTATAATTGGGTGTAAAAATATTAATCAGCTGCACGATTCCCTTTCAGCTTCAGATGTTGATCTTCCAAGTTCAGCAGTTGATGAATTGAATAATCTTTAAAAGTCTCTACATTTATTATATATGCCCTTATAATTTTAAGCAGGTAGTAACAACTAAAAGCCATTAATCAAGCTAAAATTTCTTAATTTAATACTTGACAGAGAACAAACACTGATATAAAATAATTTATAATATATTAAACCTGTGACTGAGAATAGTAGAAATAGGTCTTTAGAACTTACAGAGAGCTGCAGAAGGTGTGATTGCAGCAGTCTAACCGTTTTGAATGGACTCGGGAGGGCGGTCTGAAACAGTTTAACTGGATTAGGAACCGACGGTGTAACTTGCACGTTAAAGCAAGGTGTCATATCCGTAAAACGGCGTGACAAATAAGCGGGCGCTTTGCGCCAATTTGGGTGGTACCGCAGGAGAATTATGCTCTTGTCCCTGTTAATCAGAGACAAGAGCTTTTTTTTATTTAATAATTTAATTGGAGGCGGAAATTATGAAAAAACAATTTAAAAAGCTAATGGCACTTGCGCTGTGCGGTTGTATTGCAGTCACTCTAAGCGCTTGTGGAACAAACAGCACAAAAAATACCACTGATGGTAATAATGCAGCAACAACAAAAACATCTTATAAGATCGGGGTTATACAATTTGCCCCCCACCCTTCTCTTGATAACTGCTACAAAGGGTTAGTTGAGGGACTCAAGGAAAGCGGTCTTACTGAAGGCGATAACCTCACGATCGATTTTCAGAACGCACAGGGCGACGTAGGCAACGCGGATCTTCAGGCTAAAAACATGGTTACATCAAAATACAACCTTTTAGTCGGCATCGCAACCCCTGCCGCAATGTCTGCATACGGCGCAGCTAAGGACAATAATATACCAGTAATATTTTCAGCAGTTTCAGATCCGGTAAAAGCAAATATCGTTAATTCACTCGATGCCCCGGGAACTAACTGCACAGGTACATCCGATGTGCTCAATCTTGACGCTCAACTCAAGATGATAAGAGCATTCTTACCAAATGCTAAGAAAATCGGCATAATTTATACCACCAGCGAGCCAAATTCAGTAAGCCAGTTAGCTAAAATACAAACTCTTGCTCCCAACTACGGCTTTACAATAGAGGCGCTCGGCGTTACAAATTCATCAGAAGTTGCAACAGCGGCTGCATCAATTGTTGCAAAAGGTGTTGACTGCATAAATAATTTCACAGATAATAATGTAGTAAATAATTTAAGTACTGTTCTGCACGAAGCAAACGCAAAGAAAATCCCCGTTTTCGGCTCTGAAGTTGAACAGGTCAAAAACGGATGCCTTGCATCAGAAAGCATAGATTATGTTGCTCTTGGTCGTGAAACAGGAAAAATGGCCGCAAAAGTTCTTCTCGGTCAGGCTAACGCAAGTTCACTTGCAGTACAGTCAATATCCACTAGCACTCCTGTGTATAACTCAGACGTTTTGGCATCACTAGGACTAACTCTTCCGTCTGATTATGCCAGTGCGGAAAAAGTTACAACTAATAAATAATTTTTTTGAAAGACAGGGTTTAAAATGTCAGTGTTTCTCGGTTTGCTGGAAAATGTCCTCGAAGAGGGACTTATATACGGCATCATGGCAATGGGTGTATATATTACATATACCATACTTGACTTTCCTGACTTATCAGTTGACGGAACGTTTCCGCTTGGTGCCTGTATCACAGCTGCACTGATAACATCTGGCGTTAACCCCTGGCTTTCTTGTGTAATTGCCTTTTTCTGTGGTGCTCTTGCTGGATCCGTAACCGGAATAATACATGTAAGGCTTAAAGTTACTGACCTTTTGTCTGGTATTCTTGTTATGACAGCTCTTTGGTCTGTAAATTTAGTTGTTACAAGAGGAAGCTCAGTCCTTCCGTTTTACAATAAACCGACAATTTTTAATTCCGGCATCGCAAAACTTTTTCCGCATGAAGTGTATACACACAGAATTGTAATAATAGCTTTACTTTGCGTTTTGATTGTTAAACTTACACTTGATTGGTACCTAAAGACAAAATCAGGATTATTGCTTCGTGCGGCAGGCGATAATGCGCAGTATGTAACATCACTTGCAAAAAATCAGGGCAATGTGAAGATTTTGGGGCTTGCTATCGGTAACGGATGTACTGCTCTTGCGGGAAGCGTATTAGCCCAACAGACTGAATCTGCAAACATTGTCAGCGGAACAGGAATGGTCGTTATGGCACTTGCTTCCGTCATTATCGGAACGACTGTTTTCAAGCGTGTTCGTATAATAAAACAGACAACTATGGCGGTGCTAGGCGCGATAATATATAAGGCATGTCTTTCAATCGCTATGCAGCTAGGGCTTCCGACAAACTTCCTGAAAATGCTTATGGCTGTTCTATTTACCGCTGCTCTTGTTTCAAACAATCTGTTCTCAAAAGGAAAGGGTGATCAAAATGGCGATAAAACAAGACTTTGATAATGCCGCTCTCAGCTTTGAGAACATAAGCAAGGTTTTTAATAAGAATTCTATTAATGAGGTGTCTCTTTTTGATAACTTCAGTCTTAATATGAAGCAAAATGAATTCCTCTCAATTATAGGAAGCAACGGTTCAGGCAAAACGTCGCTGCTTAATATTCTCTGTGGAAGCATAATGCCTGACAGCGGCAGTGTTAAGCTTCACGGAAGGGAAATAACCAAACTTTCAGAACATCAGCGCTCATCTTTTATCGGAAGAGTTTTTCAAAATCCGTCAAAGGGCACTTGCCCTCATCTGACTATTTTGGAGAACCTTGCGCTCGCAGACAATAAAGGAAAGGCATACGACCTTGGCAAAGGCGTCAACAAAAATAGAAGAGACTATTACAAATCACAACTTGAGCTTTTACAGCTTGGGCTGGAAAACAAAGTTGATCTCCCTGTCGGTTCGCTTTCCGGCGGTCAACGTCAGGCGCTGGCTCTTTTGATTTCTACGATGACGCCTATCGACCTGCTTGTGCTTGACGAGCACACGGCGGCGCTTGATCCGAAAACTTCTGAAATAGTAATGGAACTTACTGATAAGTTTATTAAAGAAAAACACCTTACCGCAATTATGGTCACACACAATCTTCGTTTTGCGATGAAATACGGGAACCGTTTGATTCTTATGCATGAAGGAAATGCAATTTTAGATATTGCTGATGAAGAAAAACAAAATTACGACCTTCAAAATATTTTAAAAATATTTAACGAAATAAGTATTGAGTGTGGAAATTAAAAAAAAATCAAAGCCTGCGACCAAAAATCGCAGGCTTTTCCATTATAAAATCATTTAGATGTAAAATAATATAATTGTATCTTAAAAAATTTGATAAATTCGGCTTGCCGCTTGCCGCAAAAGCGGCAGCTGTGGTTTTATAATTACCGCGGCGAGGAGCTTTATATGAAACACAATCCCGACGACCGAAAGGACAATGTTGAGCGTATTCAAAGAAATATTAACTCAACTATCCGTAATATGGAGCTTGCAGACGAAATGATAGATAAGACAGACGACAGCAGAGCAAGAAACGAGCTGATAGATAAAAACAAGCGCCGCGAACAGGCTCTTAACGGCATGCGCCATGAGATTCGGGACGAAGCAATGGCTAGAGAATATAGGGAAGACTAATCAAGATCACGCTTAAAATTTCAAAAAGCATTTGAAACTAATTATGAAGCCAGCGTCTAAACGACGCTGGCTTTCACTTTCTCAAGTTTTAAACACAGGGTAATCTTCTGCTTTTAATTTAGGTTATTACGTCAGAATGTCACCTTGATCATTACTGTTCAACATACTGATACGTTCTTCTTTTCCGCTTGTGGTATTTAAAAATACTAAGAATTGATTTTTATTCTTATCCTCACACATTACCTCAAGCGTTAAAACTTCAACCTTTGCGTCATTGGGAATAACTGCAAAACGATATTTTACAGGTGTTAGTCCATCGGAAAGCTTTTTAAGCAGGTCACCGGTGTTGATGCCATTTGCCGAAAATGTCCGGTTTACATCATGGTTTGACATATACCCTCTGCTGTCATAACCGCATATATTACCAGTTTCCATACAGACTTGTACTTGAACAAGATCATTGTAATACACAATATTGTTATTATAGTAAACAAAGTTCATTGTGATTTCTGCGCCAGAAACTTGGTTGTAGGTATTTATCATATTGGCAAGTCCAATCCTGTTTAGCAGCGCCTGCGCTTTTGCTATTGCGTCTTCCTTGCTTATCTTTTGATCGGTGCCAACTTTTTCTGCTAAAAGTGTTATTACATATCCGCCCTGTTTACTGACAGTTACTGTCTTGTTGTCAATAGAGAAATTGTAAGTCTGTATTTTTCCAAGTGTTTCGCCGGCGTCTTTTAGGTCTGAGTCATTGCATTGCAGGAATACCGCCGCGGAATGTCTCGCTTCGGCAATAGTTACATTATTAGCATTTTGTAAAAATATCGGCGGCACTTTTTCCTGATGAGATGAAAATAGTCCTTCATAATTAAGTTCAGGATATTCTTTTATCCTGTCAAGAGACCCCGATAGATTAGCGCCCATATCCGGTAATTTGCGTCTCGTGAAAAAGTCGAGCAGCGTCTTTTTCGAGGAAATTACTTCTGCAAAGTCAGACTGATCGTTAAAATAATCATAGCTCATATCCTGAAGCTCGTCTGACAGTTCCTTATTGTATTGATAGAGATACTCCATATTTGTATACTCTTCTTTTGATATCCCAGTTCCGGACACAGCCTTTTGCGAGAGAGTATAAACATAATCGCCAACTTGAGACAAGTATTTTTGAAGTTTCTCAATATTATAGGCAGACAAAGGCAATTCGGCAAGACTTGCCTTTGCGGCACCTGACAAGCGCCATATATCAGATGACAGTTTCACCATCTGAGCAGGCGATGATGCGATCATATTCTTTTCAAGCGTAGTCCCAATCTGTGAAATGTAGCTGTTTAAATCAAATAGAGAACGCTGATAGCCAGCTTTTATTTGATTCCTATACGACCTGCTGACCATAAATTGATTTACAGAAAAACCTGCGGTTACTACCACAACGGCAACGCAAACACTTATTATACGGATCAATTTCCGTCTGGTGAATTTCATCAAATTAAACATAAAAAGTAAAACCTCCTGCCAGTAGTTTTCAACTGACACAGAGGTTTTATTCATTATTTGGACAGTTTTTCAATACCCATTTTAACACGTTTAAGCGTTTCTTCACGCCCCAGGATTGCTGATAGTTCAACTCCTCCTCCAGGTGTGAATGCTTTGCCGGATACTGCCACACGTAAAGGCCATAAAATCTTGCCATTTTTAGTTTCAAGCCTTGTTACAAGTGCGCTCAAGGCTTCGTGAAGATGGTCAAAATCCCAGATTTCTACAGCTTCAAGAACAGGTAATATCTCTTTTAATGCCTCAAGTGAATTTACTTCATCAGTCTTCATCTTTTTATGAACATATAACTCAGATGAATATTCAGGCATGGTATCAAAAAAGTCAATCTGCTCGGGAATATCAGAAAGCTTTTGGCATCTCTGCTGCAACAGCACAGCAATAGCCTGCTTATCGAAATCACCTTTAACGACCTGATCTATATAAGGTTTCGCAAGCTCAAAAAAATCTTCCGCAGAAAGTCTGCGGACATATTCACCGTTCAGCCACTCAAGCTTATTTATATCAAATATTGCCGGTGATTTGGATATGCCAGAAATATCAAAAGCCTCAATGAGCTCTGGCAATGTAAATATTTCATTTTCTCCGCCGGGGCTCCAGCCTAAAAGCGCAATATAGTTCAAAACAGCTTCTGTAAGAAATCCTTTTGCAATAAGATCCTGGTATGAAGCATCGCCGTTGCGCTTTGACAGTTTGTTGGTCGCATCCTTCATAACCGGCGGGCAGTGAATATACACTGGGACTTCCCACTTAAACGCGTTATATAAAAGATTATACTTTGGGGTTGAAGATAAATATTCAGATCCTCTGACGACATGCGTTATACCCATTAGATGATCATCTATTACATTTGCAAAATTGTATGTTGGAAGTCCGTCTGACTTCAATAAAATATTGTCATCAAGGGTACTGTTGTCAACAGTGATTTTTCCATACACAGCATCCTCAAAAGAAGTTGTTCCCTCAGGGATCTTTTGTCTAATAACATATGGAATGCCGCTTGCAAGTTTCTCGGCTATTTCTTCTTTTGATAGCCTCGAACAATGACCGTCGTATTTGTGCGGCACATGGCTTGCTTCATGAACAAGACGCAGTTCATCAAGACGCTCCTTATCACAAAAGCAGTAATATGCCCCACCTAGTTCAATAAGCTTCTCAGCATATTGTTTATATATACCTCGGCGTTCACTCTGGATATACGGTCCTACAGGGCCGCCAATATCCGGACCCTCATCGTGTATAAGACCGGTTTCCTTTAATGTTTTATATATAACCTCTGTTGCACCTTCAACATAACGCTCCTGATCGGTATCCTCGATTCTAAGCAAAAACTGACCTTTGTCTTTCTTTGCGATGAGGTATGCATAAAGGGCAGTTCTTAAATTGCCGATATGCATATAACCAGTCGGGCTAGGTGCAAATCTTGTTCTAACAGTATTCATGTGGGAAATCCTCTCCAAAAAAAATGTCTATTTAATATCATACCCTTTCTTTGTTCGTTTTGTCAATCCCCACAGAGTATTTGCATATTAAAAGCTGTTATACTGGTGATGATCGTCACCCACTATTAATGAATCCGCAAAGGTATAATATACTAATTAAGTAACTGCTTTATTCGCTATAATAATCGTGTTATACTAATAGCCAGAGATTTTAGAGATTGCAGGTGTATATATGAGTGAAATTGCTTTACAGGAATTAAATCGGTGTCTTAAGTGTAAAACCGCAAGATGTATGAAGGGATGCCCAGTCGGCACCCCTGTCAGAGAAGCTTTTGAGCTTTTCGAGAAAGGTGAAATAGAGTCAGCGGGAAAAATTCTCTTCGATAACAACCCGTTATCCCTTATATGTTCTTATGTCTGCCCTCACGAAAGGCAGTGTGAAGGTTCATGCGTGCTTTCTTCAAAGGGAATGCCTATCCATGTGAGCTCAATTGAAAAATATATTTCTAACTTTTATCTTGATATCTTAAATCCTGAAATACCGGAAAAAGATCATAATAAAAAGGTCGCGATAATAGGATCAGGACCCTCCGGCATCACTATTGCCGTTATCCTTGCCCAACGCGGATATGACATAACAATGTTTGAACTGCATGATAAGATCGGCGGCGTTCTTCAATACGGCATACCCGAATTTCGTCTTCCAAAAGAAATACTTCAGCGTTTAAAGGTCAAACTTATTAACATGGGTATTAAACTGAGGCTCAACATACAGATAGGAACCGGCATTACCGTTGACGATATGTTCAAAGACGGTTATAAGGCGGTTTTCATTGGGACAGGCGTCTGGCGACCCAAAACACTCAAAATTAAAGGTGAAACACTGGGACACGTTAATTATGCTATAGATTACCTTAAAAATCCTGCCTCATACAACATTGGAAGAAAGCTGTGCGTTATAGGTGCAGGCAACTCCGCCATTGATGCGGCAAGAACCGCTGTCAGGAACGGAATACATGACGTTACAATCATATATCATAAGGGTGCGGAGGATATGTCCGCGCTGAAATCAGAGGTAGAGTTTGCTAAATTTGACGGGGTGAAATTCTTATTTTATAAAAAGCCTGTTGAAATCACAGAAAACGGCGTTATCCTAAAAGATATTATAAGGAAAGAAGACAGAAGGTTTGAAGAAACTGATAAATTAAGCATGTTTTCTTGTGATTCGGTTATCGTCGCTATTGGACAGGGGCCGCATTCGCTTATCGTTGGCAGTACCAGCGGCATTTCGGTAAATCCTAGTGGTCTCGTTGTAACGGGGCCGGAAGGACACACCACTCGAGAGGGCGTTTTTTCGTCTGGCGACGTGGTAACAGGAGCCAAAACGGTTGTATCCGCAGTTGAGCAGTCAAAAAAAGTCGCAGATGCTATTGACAAATATGTAGCGGAGCTAAATTCTAAAAATAATAAATAGAGCCACATTAAAAAAAGGAACCCACCACAAGGTTCCTTTTTTTAATAATACATAATCATGCCAGCAATCGGCATACCATAATTTGCTATTATTCTATTTACCGTAACACATCGATAGCCGCCTTATAATCGGATTTTCCAAAAACAGCGCTGCCCGCAACAGCAATATCGGCTCCCGCTGATTTTATAAGCTTTGCTGTTTCTTCGTTTATCCCGCCGTCAACTGCAATCAGGTAGTGGAATCCTTTTTCTTTTCTTAGTTCATCAAGTTTTTTGATTTTTTGAAGTGACTCAGGAATAAAAGCCTGTCCCCCAAATCCAGGTTCAACCGACATAACTAGAACCATATCGCAAAGAGGTAAAAGATCCGATATTTCCCCCACATGAGTCTTAGGCTTTATCGAAATCCCGGCTTTTATATTTTTATCAAGAATCATTTTTATTACATCAAGCGGATTATTTTCACATTCATAATGTATCGTTATGTAATCGCAGCCAGCCTTTGCGAAATCATCAAGATAAAATTTAGGATCGGTAATCATAAGATGAGCGTCAAATATTAGATTGCTGTGAGAACGCAAGCATTTGATTACCGGTGCACCGAATGTGATATTTGGGACAAAGTGTCCATCCATTACGTCTAGATGGACATAATCAGCGCCAGCCTTTTCTATCCGATCAACTTCATCACGCAAAGCTGAAAAGTCAGCTGACAGAATAGATGGAGCAACCTTAAGCATAAAATATTTCTCCTTTAAATTTAAAAATTTTTGGTTTGCCGCCTTTAAATTTTTAGAAAAATCCGATTAGAAAAATAATCCCTAAAAGTCCAAATGTAGCATAAAACTTATGGCGGCATATCCTGTATCGTAAGTGATGGAGCGGCAAAAAGCCATATGGTTCAAGGTTCTTTAAGGTTCAGTGAATGCCGCGCAAAACCATTGCTTTTATATATAGGAAAACGCGTTCTCCCTAAGGCGGAAAGTATCTATGTGATGCTTTCCGTTTCTTTGTTCATTACAAAAAATATATATACCGCTGTAAGCAGTAGCAAAACCGCAGAAATGAAAAACATTATTTGCATATTGCAGAAATCCAATCCCAGAATACTTATAGTTATATTTTTAAAGCTCCCAGAAACTACAGCTCCCAGCAATGACGACAAAAATCCCGTTAAAGCGCCGACACATGCATTGAAGCTAAAATATACTGTTCGTGACTGTTTCGGAGCAAAAATAACATTGTTAGCAAATAGTGAAACCGCTATGCCTCCCCATCCCGCTCCGCTTACTATATTTGCAAGCGGCAAAAGAACATATGCATTTTCCTTTATTACGAACGCCCAAATGATAAAGCTGACGGCAAGTGTGATATGAGCAATTATCATAATTACAGGCCAGCTCATCTTTAATTTAAGGCGCTGCCACAGTTTTGCCGAAACCATGCGGGAAACCGTTGCCAAAAGTCCCAGAAACGCCATATAAGAATAACTCATGCCAAGGGTAACTACCGGATAAATTGAAAAAAGAGAAAGCCCTATGTAAACTGAAAAGTTATATAAAATATGAAATATTATATATTTTCTATATAATCTGTCTTTCATCGGTAGAGTCAATACTGCTTTAAGTCCTATTTTTTCACGATTAATATGAATGGGCGGCTGTGTCATAGATTTAAGAGCCCAGCCGTTAATAGCCGCAAACACAAACACGAAGAAGAAAATAATGAAAAATCCTATATTCTCTGCCTTATGATCCCTAAATATATCCAGTACGTACCCGAGTGCCAGGCTTACGACTGTGCCCGCTAAAACCATGTTCGCATCCCTTTGGGGCAAAAATCCTCCGCGCTGTCTTGCCGGAACGCATCCAGACATAAAATCGACCCATCCGCCATCCCCGAGGTACGAGAAAAAGTAAGCCGCGATAATTATGACTCCAAGCATCATGATCCTTGAAGAAACAGTCCGCGCAAAAAGAGGCACAAGACACAGCGCGACAAGCGCCATACGGTATATTACAAGGAATATACCGAGATAATGAAGCCTCCGACGTGTCCTCTCATAAACCAGCGGCGCGATTATATACGCAATACTTGCAACAAGCTGAATCTGCATAAGTATAGCAGATGTTGTTTCATTAATCCCCAAAAACGCGAGATACCCTGCGATAAACTGACCGGTCACAAGCGAAGTAATCCCCTGCGCCGACATGCATTCCAAGTGCAGAAGATGACGCGTCTTCTCATACTCCGGGATACGGTATATCCCTTCACTCTTACAGGATGAGGTATATTTATTAAAAAGCAAGCAAATCCCTCTCAACTAATTTTGCTTTTTTCTTAAAAAGCCAAGTCCCAGCAGGTTTGTACCGGTATTTATGCACAAAACGCATCCGACGCTGCAGCGAATTCTAACCTCTTTGCCGAGGATCTCTTTTATCCTTGCAGAGAACTCGATCATCTCATCATGATTACGGCAGCCAAGAACCATAATCTCACTATCTGGATCCATCACCTCACCAGCTAGCTTGATAAGCTGCTCCATGACATTTTTTTTGCCTCTTATTTTGCTGTGTGCCTCAACGTTTTTGTTGTGAACATAAATAACTGGTTTAATGTTTAAAAGCCCACCGATAAAACTAGCTGCGCCTGAAACACGGCCCATTCTTTTTAAATGGTCTAATGTTCCAAGCGCCGCAAATGCTTCTATACGCTCTCTGTAATCATATGCATATTCTAAAATTTCGTTCACCGTTTTTTCGGCATCTATCATTTCTTTCATTCTCATGACCATGTTGCCGAATAAATAGCTATAGGAATAAGAATCTATAACTTCAATTCTAACTTTATTATTTTCTTCTAAGAACAGCTCCTTTGCTATACATGCCGATTGATATGTTCCACTGTGCGCGGCATTGATTGTTGATACAATAAGCGTATCATATCCACCTCTTACAGCATGTCTAAATGAATTAATAAACTGCTCTGGGGTTGGCTGGGAGGTCGACATTAGCTCTGGGCACTCGTCAACTAAATCGTAAACCCTGTCTTTTGAAATCTCCACTTCTGATAAGTATGACTTCCCGTTATGTATTACATTCATTGGAACGATTTCAATTCCGCAGTCTTTTGCTACGTCAAGTTCTATGTCACATGATGCGTCGGCAATTAACTTGATTTTGCTCATTTTTGCCCTCCGCTTATAGCTTTTTCAAAAATCCTAATAGTATCAGATCAGTGCCCACATTTATAGCAAGGGCACATCCGATATGTGATATGTATTTTGGTCTTACATTAAACGCCGCTTCGCAGGCGTCTGCAAGCTCTGCCATTTCAGCATCGTTTCTCCCGCCGAAAACAACAAAGTCCTTACAGTCGGGATCGACCATTTCCTTAGTGAGTTCAATGATTTTCGGTATACTATTTTTTCTTCCTCTTATTTTACCGTATGCTTTAACATCACGATCACCGGCAAATAAAATAGGCTTTAAATCAAGCACATTGCCGATAAACCCGGCCGCTCCTGAAACACGACCCGTTTTTTTTAGGTGATCAAGCGTCCCGACAACGCCGAAACCGCTGATCCTGTCACAAAAATATTTCGCATACTCTAACAGTTCTTCAACGCTTTTTCCTTTATCTATAAGCTCCCTCATATTTAAAACGCAGGTTCCAAACAGCATGCTGTAAGAACCTGAGTTGAAAACTTCTATTCTAATATCAGTCCTGCCAGTTTCCTCATAGAATAGCTCTCGAGATAACTTAACGCATTGTTCGGTGCCTGCTGCGGCGGCATTAATAACAACGACAACTATAGCCGTATAGCCATCTGCAGCAGCTTTTTTAAAGGAATTGATAAACTGCTCGGGTGTAGGATGCGCAGTTGTAAGGCGCTGAGGTTCACTGTCAACTATGTCATAAATTTCAGATGTTGAAATTTCGATTTCGGATAAATAATTTTTCCCGTCTACTATTACATTGACAGGCACAATATCAATATCAAGTTTTTTTGCAAGTTCAAGGTCCATATCACAGGTTGCGTCGGCGATCAGTTTGATCTTCTCCATACTTACTCCTCCTCATGTACATGCCTGTTTCTATACTATGTCATAGGTGCATTATACTTGATTATTTTTTAAAAATCAATTCTTTTGGGCAAAGGAATACATATCTTGCCTTGATAATAATTGAATGTTTAATCTGTATCGTGTATAATGAAGGATAAATTTGGTTAACAGAAAGATTAAAAGTATTAGAAGGGATATTTGTGTCAATATTTAGATCGTATACACCTGCATTTAAAGATAATTGCGGCAGGGTCATGAACAACAGTATTGCCGAGATGAGAATGATTACAATAGGCAATACAAGACAATGGGTCTTGATTAGGGGAGAAAATAGAAACAACCCTGTTTTGCTGATATTGCACGGTGGCCCCGGCTCACCTGAATCTTGTCTGTTCAGATATTATAATCATTCACTTGAAAAAAATTTTGTAGTCGTCAATTGGGATCAGCGTGCATGCGGGAAATCTTATTGCAAAGCGACTGCAAATGAGCCGTTAAATATTAAAATGTTTGTAGAGGATACGCTTGAGCTGACTAAAGCCCTAATTTCGGAATTCCATAAGGAAAAAATATTTATTCTGGGGCATTCGTGGGGAACGTTTATTGGGTTATTGGCTGCATCACGGCACCCTGAACTTTATTATGCCTATGTTGGAACCGGTCAAGTGTCTAATATGCCGGAAGGAGAATTAGTATCATACGATTTTGCATTAAATGCTGCTGTCAAAAGCCATAATCAAAAGGCGATTCAAGAACTTGAGAAAATTGGCAAACCCAAAAATGGGGTATATGAATGCGGTTCTGTCGGAACGAAAACGGAGAGAAAGTGGCTTTCCTATTTTGGCGGCTCTGTTTACGGAAAAAAGAGTTTTTCCAGTTTAATGACCAAATTCTTAACTTCGAAAGAATATAATATTGTAGATATAATTCATATGCTAAAAGGAATGAACACACCAGCAAGAACCCGCATGTCACAAGGTGAATTTCTGAAAACCGATCTTACTAAAATCGTCAATAGCTTGGATATCCCTGTCTACTTTTTCCTTGGAAGACATGATTTTCAGATCCCGTCAAAAGTTGCGGAAAAGTATTTTCAAGTTTTAAAAGCTCCGCTCAAAAAATTTGTATGGTTTGAAAACTCCGCACATACTCCCTGTTTTGAAGAACCCGAAAAATTCAACGATCTGTTGGTAAATATGGTTTTGGCCGATTCAATCAAAAAAGCAAACCCAAGCGCTATGTAATTTTATTTGGGTATACCATCCTTCAGTGTAACGTAAAGACCTTTAAGCCGCAATATGGAAGGATGACTAGTTTAAACACTATGGACAAAATTAATTTTTATGGTATACTATTTGTTGCGAAAATTCTTAACTAAAAAGAAAGCGTGGTGTGTGATGTGCCTTCCGAAACTGTCCGCGTTATTGCAAACAATAAAAAAGCATATCACGACTACTTTGTAGAAGAAAAGTATGAGACGGGTATCGTTTTGTCGGGAACTGAGGTAAAATCCCTTCGCGCCGGAAGAGTAAATCTAAAAGACAGCTATTGCATCGTTGATAAAGGCGAATTAGTTGTCATCGGCATGCATATAAGTCCTTATGAAAAAGGGAATATTTTTAATAAAGATCCTTTGCGTCAGCGCGTTTTATTGATGCATAAGCGTGAGATCATGAGGCTTCTCGGCGTTATAAAGCAGGACGGAATGTCTATAATACCCCTATCGCTTTACTTTAAGGGTTCCCGCGTCAAGGTTGAAATCGGTGTGTGCAGGGGTAAAAAACTGTATGACAAGCGTGAATCCGAGGCGGAATCTCATGCAAAGCGTGAAATCGCGCGAATGATTAAGGAGCATAATCAGTAAAATGTTGTACGAAACTATTGACTTAAATTCTATCTTCCCCGAAATGCCTAAAGGAGACGTGCCTGTTACCATTACAGCTTATTGCATGGAAAACTCACATGAAATGGATCTCGAAAGAAAGTATCCTGCCATAGTTGTATTCCCGGGTGGCGGTTATCGTTTTACTTCGGACAGAGAAGCTGAACCTGTTGCCCATCACTTTCTTGCCAGGGGATTTCAGGTTTTTGTCGTTCGTTACAGCATCGCGCCAACTCATTATCCCGCTCAGCTCATACAGGCTGCTGCTGCAGTTGCCTATGTCCGCAGAAATGCCGAAAAGTATCTTATTGACCCGTGTAAAATTGCTGTAATGGGCTTTTCAGCCGGTGGTCACCTTGCATGCATGATTGGAACTTTATTCGGCGAAAAAGTTATTTCAGACACGATAGGTGTCAGCGTACCTGACTGCAGACCTGATGCAATGGTGCTTTCTTATCCTGTTATTACTTTCGGCATCAAAACTCATGGCGGAAGCATGAAGAACATGACAGGCGGCTCTAGTGATAAGAATCTTATCTACAAGCTTTCACTTGAAAACAGTGTAACTGACAATACTCCGCCAGCATTTATCTGGCATACTTTTACTGATAAAACCGTTCCTGTTGAGAATTCGCTTTATATAGCAGAAGCACTTCGTAAGCATAATATACCTTTTGAGCTTCACATCTTTGAAAACGGTCCTCATGGTCTTGCATTAGCAACCAAGGAAACAACAAAGCCTTCAAGGCCAGACTTTGTAAATAAAATCGCATCACAATGGACAAATCTGTGTACCGACTGGCTAAACAAACAGTTTGAATAACAAATAAATTCTGCGCAACAATATTTTATATAAGGGGGCGCAATGGTTTCGACGGGGATTTTGAAGCCGGATAAGCGAGTCGAAGTGCAGAACTTCGTTAAAAGCTGCAAATTTAAAATTAAACGCTAACACTAATTTAGCTTACGCAGCCTAACTAAGGCTGCCGTCTGTACCATGAGTACCGCGGCATGGATACGGGCGTCGATTAGCGGTGAACGTGCGTGGGCAACTCCGGTAACCCGCCATGAAAAACCGGATACCAAGTATGCAAGCCCGCCGTTTGGCGTGCATATAAGGAAAATTTAAATTTACGGCTACACTCGTAGAAAGTCCTGTGAATAGGTTTTCGGACAGGGGTTCGACTCCCCTCGCCTCCACCAAAATTAAGCTCACATGAAAATGTGAGCTTTTTCCTTTATTTACGGCAAATACGCATGGTTACTGGATTTTAGAAATATTATGTGTAACGATTATATTGGTAAATAGGCATATTAGTGAAACAAATGTTCTCAAATGCAAAATATTTTGCATTGAAGATGCTAACCTCCTTCTAAAATGAAAAAACGCCGAATGATATTCTCATTTGAAAATCATTCGGCTATGTAAAAATATTTGAAATGGTACATTAAGTTTAAAGTTAAATAGCATAAAATTGGAATTACGGTATAAACATAATGGGAAGATCAAGTAACAGTTAACTAGCCTTTGAAGCCTGTAGCTTATTTGGGCGCGCATCAATCAATACAATATTGGGCTTACCTTTCAGACCTAACTCATTTAAAATTTCATCGGTCTTTTTTTGTTCTTCATCTGTGAAGAACAAAATCGCCTTGATTACTTTGTCCGTTTTATTAGCATCCTTATAAACTTCGACCTGCTTCTCTAAGTTTTTCTTCAAAGTCCTCGACAATTTGAACTCTACTAAAGTGCCGTCTCTCCGCCCAAGTGAAAGCTTGAAATCAACAGGACCGCGGCCATTATTAACTTCACTGTTTGCATCAGAAAAAGTATCGTAGCACACGAGTTTATACATTATGTGGAGGTCAGCTTCACGGCGAATAGGTTGATCTCCGTTATAGAACCACCTATACCCATCGCAATCCTCAATGACATGCTTTAGGTATAAAACTCTTTGGAGTGCTTCCTGATAAGAGTTTAGTGGAATTTTATAAAAGTCCGTTTCGGTTTGGAGTTGATAAACCAGATTTTGAAGCTGTTCAATGAAAACCTGCTTTACGTCACCAACCTCCTGATAACCTTCTCGTATGGCGCCTTCTGCATCGTCCTCTTTGGACTTAATGTAGTAGTCGATTAACTGCGGGAACTTTGCAACGGTTTTTTGAGCGGCATATGCTTTTTCTTCACGTGATGGCTTCTTCGACAAAAAGCTCTTAAAGTACTCATTTACCTGAAAACGTAAAACCTCATCGGGCAAAGATGTACCGAGCGTTTGGACTTTGCTATATAGATCTTTTTTATTTATCCATGTTTCCGCTCGAACTAGCATATCAGTAGGGGTCAAAATGACATAATCATTATTGTAGCAGGGCAGATAAAATGTTTCAGCTTCCCAAACCCCTACATCATAGTTAAATTTAACTCGTTGGATATTTTTGAATTCTTTACAATAGCAAGGCTTAATATATTTCCTGGCGAAATCTTGCGTAAGCGCTAAAAGATAGTGCTGAATAAGATTTGTAGTAAAATCACTAATATTATCTTTTCCCACGCGTTCTTTTACCAGGCACAGCTTTTCAAGGTGCGGACTTTTTGTAACTTTTTCTTCGCCAAAATCGGAAAAGATCTCCTTTAGCCCTGTATGCAATGCAATAGCGAAGTCATTTCCCAATCCACTTCCACTATTGCCGTCCTCACAGAATCCTAAGTAATTCTGTTTTACTTCCGAGAATTTATAACGAGCTGTTAGCATTGCCCTAGTGGGACGGGGACACTGAATAGAGTAATCACGCAAGAATACCATATACCTGATAATTTCATTATGTAATTCCTTATATTCCTCTTTTTTGCTACAAAAGATTAGAAAGGGGTCGATAAACAAAGGTAGGTCATTGAGCAGCGATATATCAAAAAAGCCTTCTTCTTCGATAATTTTACGTGAAACCTCAAAAAAATCACTAAAATAGATTTGCCACATTACAAGCACCACCCTTCTGACATTTTCAACAAGATGTTATAACTCTACATGCTATAACGCTACACTTAAGACTGAGATCTCCTGAACTCGTCCATAATAAACAACTGGATGTTAAAATAGCAATATATACAAATAGCTCATGAACGAAAAAACATGTACTCCGCACCATAACCATATAATAACATAAAATAATGGAATATTCTACATACTTTTCCTTTCAAAGTTACAATCAAGCCCATTCGGAGCATTTTCTTCGCTTTCTCCCCTTATCCATATTAAACAGAATACTGAGTTCATCGAGCCGGATGGACTTGGTTTTCAACTCGCCCTACGTTGAAAAAGCTTTTCGACCTCCATATTAGCGTTTTTAAACTGAATTTGGTGTCGTCATACAATCTTTTTTTACGAGAAACCCATATCTTCTTCCTTTGTATGAAAAAACCACCTGCACGAAGCAAGTGGTTTTTTTCGTACTGACTATTTAAGACCTATTTGTGATTTCATGGTAAGCTTACCGTTCTGATACATAAAACTTGCATTCGCGCCCAGGCTGCCGGATACTTGGTCAGACCCCATATACCTAAAAGATACGGTATAAAACTCGGAGCCTGCTTCTCCCATTTCAACCTCAGGGGCTACTTCAAAACCGATTATGCCTATAACTTCTTTATAAGTCATACCAGTTTGAATTTTATTGTACTTTTCTAAGGTAAGTTTATTGCTTTTGGGGGCTTGCGCTGGTTGTTGGGCATTCGAACTTGCAGGCGGAGTATTGGCGTTTGCGCCTGTATTTGTGTTTGCACCTGTATTTGCGTTTGTACTTGAATTTGTACTTGAATTTGTATTTGGGTTTGTATTTGGGTTTGTGTTTGAATTGTTATTACCGCTTGTGGCAATAGCTAAAACCACCACAACAGCAATTGTCCACGCCCACCACTTAGTGTATATGGGCTGTTTGTTTTTGGCGCCGCAGTTCGGGCAAATTTTTGTGGAACTTATGATTTCAGCATTACATGTCTTGCACCTTATTAATTTAGCCATATTGTGCCCCTCCTTTTTTATATAATAATATCCTGAAAAGGATTAATTTGTCAAGTAAGTTAAACAAAGGTACTTTTTTAATGGCATACAAACACTTTTTTAATTCAATTATTCTGCGTTTTCTACATAAAATCTTCACTTCATTTTAATATCATCAGCCTATAAAGCAAAATAACTATTTGGAGATGAAAAAATGAGGCTTATAGAAAGCAAAATCAGCAGAGAATGCATGATAACATGTCGATTGAACAAATAAATAGCAGCGTTAAATACCCAGACTATAATCTGGGCATCCTTTGAAAGGAATAACATATGTCTAATAAAATTAAAGAAACATTTATCGTAAACGGCATATCCTGCACTGGCTGCGAGGCCGTTATCGAAAAAACGCTTAAGGAACTTAATGGTATTGAACAAGTCAAAGCAAACTTTGCAAAAAACCAGGTAACTGTAATTTATGATCCAGAGCGGATCAACTTTGCAAAAATACGAGCGAAAGTAGATAAAGCTGGTTATAAGTTAGAAAAGCCTCAGAAAATCATGGTAAATAAACCCAGTAAGGAAAAAGACAAACCGCTTTCAACAGTACAATTTATTGGTATTGCCATTATATTGCTGGCGCTTTATCTAATAATAAATAGCACAGTCGGTTTTAATTTTATACCCGAAGTCACTTCCTCTATGGGTTACGGGGTCTTGTTTGTTGTCGGTCTTCTTACATCTTTGCATTGCGTCGCAATGTGCGGCGGCATCAATATGTCGCAATGTGTCAACGGCGGGTCAGAAGCTGGAGTTAAGGCGAAAGTAATGCCAAGCCTTTTATATAATCTTGGCCGTGTGACCTCATACACAATTATCGGAGGTATCATAGGTGCAATCGGCTCGGTCATCAGTTTTTCCGGTTGGGCTCGCGGGATTGTCGCCATCCTGTCCGGCTTATTCATGGTCATTATGGGTCTCAGCATGACTGGACTGTTCCCTTGGATAAATAAGATAACGCCGAGGCTCCCAAGAATATTTCGCGAAAAGGCATCATCAGGTCGCGGCAAAGGCCCTTATATTGTTGGACTTCTGAATGGACTAATGCCATGCGGGCCACTGCAGGCGATGCAGATTTATGCTCTAGGAACCGGCAGTGCTCTCGTGGGTGCTCTTTCTATGTTCTTTTTCAGTCTTGGAACTCTCCCGCTGATGTTTGGCCTTGGCGCGGTTATAACGATGCTTGGCAGCAAATTCACGAAAAAAATGATGAAATTAAGCGCTGTACTGGTCGCCGTTCTTGGTGTTATAATGCTAAGCAGAGGACTTGTGCTGTCAGGTATTACTATGCCCTCCATATTATCAGCATCAGCTGCCTCAGCCAGTTCATCGGATACTGCGGCTGCCAGTGTAAAAGACGGGGTGCAAAACATAACCTCCACCTTAACCACAAGAGGATATCCTAATATCACTGTACAAAAGGGTGTGCCTGTAATCTGGAATCTGAAGGCTGATTCAAAATCAATCAACGGATGCAACAGAACATTGGTTATATCTGATTACAATATTCAGGTAAGTCTTAAAGCCGGAGATAATATTATAAAATTCACTCCAACAAAAAGCGGCACAATTACTTATTCCTGCTGGATGGGGATGCAAACCGGTCAGATCAAGGTAGTTGATGACCTGAACGGTCAGACAGCTCAATCAGCATCGGACGATGCCGCCGCATCTTCAAACAACACATCATCAGGTGGAATGTCCTGCTGCTCCGGCAATATATCATATAATTAGGAAACGAAAAGAGGGTAACACATGGTAGAAAAAAGTTATTTAGTTACAGGAATGACGTGCAGCGCCTGCGCCGCACATGTGCAGAAAGCAGTTTCAAAACTCGATGGTGTGGAAGCCTGCGAGGTCAATATTGCGACTGAAAAGCTGAATGTTAAATATAGCGAAGATAAACAAAGTTATGAAACTTTGAAAAAAGCGATTGAAAACGCCGGCTACGGTTTAGCCCCTGAACAGCATACAAAGAAGGTCGAGCTTCTCATTGAAGGCATGTCATGCGCATCCTGTTCCGCGGCTGTTGAGCGTACAACCCGAAAGTTAACCGGAGTTTTATCCGCTCAGGTAAACTTGACGACAAACCGCGGCAGCTTTGAATTTGACCCTTCAATGGTAAAGCTTTCCGAAATAAAGGCAGCTATCGAAAAGGCCGGCTATAAGCCAAGTGAAATCGCAGGAGAAAAAACACGCGATATTGAAAAAGAGCACAGAGAGCGCGAGGTGCGAAACATGCGCATCCGACTGATTGTGGCTGCTGTTTTTTCGCTGCCGGTTTTGTATATAGCAATGTCCCACATGTTTCCTAAGCTTGGAATTCCGATTCCCAACTTTATGGGTCCTCATGATTTCCCGCTCATATTCGCACTTGTCCAGCTTGGATTGACTATTCCGGTCGTGATTGCCGGCAGTCGTTTTTACACTAAAGGGTTTAAAACGCTATTAAAAGGCGCTCCCAACATGGATACGCTGATAGCAATCGGAACCGGCAGTGCATTTTTATACAGCCTGTTTGCAACAGTCAAGATATACCTTGGAAGTTTTGAATTTGCTCAGTCTCTCTATTTTGAATCAGCAGCAGTCGTAATAACACTCGTTATGCTTGGCAAATATCTTGAATTTGCAAGCAAAGGCAAGACTTCAGAAGCTATCAAAAAGCTGATGCAGCTCAAGCCAGTCACGGCTATGATTGAAAAGGATGGCAAAGAGCTTGAAGTTCCGCTTGATGAAGTAAGCGTCGGTGATATTGTGATCGTCCGTCCCGGTTCATCATTCCCGGTAGATGGTGTCGTTACAGAAGGCGTTTCAACGTCGGACGAATCTATGCTGACCGGCGAAAGCCTGCCAGTTGAAAAGCAGGCTGGAAGCGAAGTTACAGGAGGGAGTATAAACGGTGCGGGCTTAATTAAATTCAGAGCTACACGTGTCGGAAACGATACGGCTCTTTCTAAGATTATAAAACTTGTCGAAGACGCACAGGGTAAAAAAGCGCCTATTGCAAAGATGGCAGATATCGTGTCCGGCTGGTTTGTGCCTGTTGTACTTGGCATAGCTCTCATATCTGCAATAGCCTGGGCAATTGGGGGCAAGGATTTTAATTTCGTACTCACAATTTTTGTATCTATCCTTGTTATCGCCTGCCCATGCGCTCTCGGTCTTGCAACACCTACAGCCATCATGGTTGGAACGGGAAAGGGTGCAGAACTTGGCATTCTGATCAAAGGCGGCGAGGCACTTGAGACCACTCATAAAATCAATGCCGTCGTCTTAGATAAGACTGGTACCATAACCGAAGGAAAGCCAAAGCTCACCAACATAAAAACATATGGGGAAATGTCAGAAAAAGATGCTCTCCTCCTCTGTGCATCGGCTGAACGAGGCTCAGAACATCCGATAGCACGGGCTATTGTCGAAGGTGCAGAAGCTAGGCAGATCTCGCTTGTTAATCCCGACAGTTTCAAAGCTATACCCGGCAGCGGCATTGATGCATTAGTTTCAGGCAAGGAAGTACTTGCAGGAAACCTCAAGCTTATGACTAAGAACAATATAAATATAAGTGAAGCGAAGCATGATGCCGAAATGTTTGCAAGTTCTGGAAGGACGCTTATGTACGTTGCTGTCGACGGAAAATTGGCTGCACTAATGGCGGCCGCGGATACGGTGAAACAATCGAGCAATGAGGCAATCGGAAAGTTAAAAAAGCTTGGAATATCAGTATTTATGATAACGGGCGATAATAAAAACACAGCCAACGTAATTGCTAAAGAAGTTGGAATTGAAAATGTGCTTTCAGATGTAATGCCTCAGGATAAAGCCGGACAGGTCAAACGCTTGCAGGAAGCTGGGCAAAAGGTTGCAATGGTTGGGGACGGAATTAACGATGCGCCTGCCCTTGTTCAGGCTGATGTTGGTATGGCTATCGGAACGGGTACTGATGTTGCCGTTGAATCAGCTGATGTAGTACTGATGCGCGGAGATTTGAATGAAGTGCCTGCGGCAATCGCCCTAAGCAGAGCAACAATAAGAAATATCAAACAGAATCTTTTCTGGGCATTCATTTACAACCTAATAGGAATCCCATTTGCGTCCGGGGTTGTTTACCTGTTCGGCGGTCCATTGCTTAGTCCTATATTTGCCGGTGCAGCTATGGCATTTTCATCAGTATCTGTTGTTACAAACGCACTTAGACTTAGAAACTTTAAAGTAAAATAAGATAATCTAATGGGAGAAACAATAATGAGAAAGATATTATCGGCTGCCGCATTATTTGCGCTGACAGCCGCAATTCTAACAGGATGTTCCGGTACTGACGTAGTTTTAAAGTACAGCCCCGATTCGTTTAAGAGCATAGTTGATAAATATCCTAATCTTGTTACAGATAATACATTGACCGATCATTACTATTACCTTACTGTAGATAAAGAGACTACACTTAAAATAAGTCATGACTATGAACTTACAGGTTCAGATGACATAATGTTGGAGACCCCGCTGCAGCCTTTCGTTGACGCCGGTTTGGATATATCAAAGCTGGGAAGCGGTTACAAGACGGTCGGTAATATGTTTTACTTAACAGCCGATTATGGAAGCGGAGACGGCATGAAGGATAACATAGCAGATTCTCTTTTTGAAAGCGTGATATCCAACAGGAGTAATCTTACCTATCATCAAAAACTTGATCATTACGGTATTAAGCTTACAGCCGGAAAATTTGAATGGGCAAAAGATTATACAAAAAATGATAAGGATATCGTTTTTGTCATAAAGGCTCAGCCTCTGAAAGATTTAGGCGTTGATGTAAATAAAGTAAGCGGTTGGACATTTACAACAGTTCAGGACACGGACGGCAGCAATGTTGACGTTCTGCTGAAAGCTTATGACCTTGACAAAAAATAGAACTAACTTGTAAGTATGAGGGAGAAATCAAATGGTTCAGGTAAAAAACATACTAGTTGTAGACGATGAAGTGAAGATAACCGAGGTCGTAAAATCCTATCTGGAAAACGCCGGATATCAGGCTGCCTGCGCCTATAGCGGAACCCAAGCAATGGAGCTGTTTGAAAAGCTCTCCCCCATACTTGTAATACTTGACCTCATGCTTCCCGATATGACAGGTGAGGAAATTTGCAGGATGATAAGGAAGAAATCCAGAGTACCGATCATCATGTTAACTGCTAAAGTTGAGGACTCAGACGTTATAACAGGGCTTGGGATTGGCGCTGATGACTACATTACAAAACCTTTTAGTCCAAAGCAACTGATAGCAAGAGTCGAAGCGATCCTGCGTAGGGTTTCATCAGAGGTCATTCCCCTTGTAAGCGAATTGTCATTCAACGACGGTGAGCTAGTCATAGATGGGCTTCGTCATGAGGTGCGAAAAAACGGGCAGCGGGTTATATTAACTCCGAATGAATATAAACTGCTTATGACCATGGCAAAGTATCCGTCTAAAGCATTTACACGAGAAGAACTGATAAAATTTGCCCTTGGAGATGATTTTGATGGCTTTGACAGAGTAGTAGACACGCATATAAAAAATATTAGACAAAAGCTTGGCGACGACAGCAGAACGCCTCGTTATATCCAGACAGTTCATGGAATAGGCTATAAATTCGGAGGTGTCTGAGGTGAAAACGCTTCGATTTAAATTAACAACGTCCTATCTCTTTGTTACGGTGATAGCGTTTGCCTTAATAGGTGTTTCTGCCAATGTGATCCTGGAACAACAGTTTCAAAAATACATTATCAATAATATTAATCAGAAAAACGCAGAAATCGTTACAGCTCTTGAGAATCGATACAGCGCCTTGGATGGCAAGTGGAATATTTCTGAAATAGAAAATATAGGCATGAATGCTTTGGGCGACGGGTTGATTATCCGGGTAAGCGCTGCTGATGGAACCATGCTATGGAATGCGATGACCCATAACAGTGGAATGTGTGCTGAGTTACTTCAAGGCATGGCTGAAAATATGAAAAGCCTAAATACGCGCTTTAATGGCGGATATACTGAAAAGAATTATCAGGTTATTGTTAATAAAACGGTTGTAGGAAATGTAACCATCGGATACTACGGTCCATATTTCTATACAGACAATGACATAAGCTTTCTAATCACGCTGAATAAGCTGATTTTACTTGCCGCTGCAATCGCAGGTTTTCTATCTTTTATACTCGGATCATATATGGCAAAGCGGCTGTCAGGTCCGATTTCAAGAGTCATTAAAACTGCCGAGCAAATATCGGAAGGCAAGTATGACGATAGAGTCGACGAGATCTCGAGCACCAGTGAAATAATTGAGCTCACAGAAACAGTGAATAAACTTGCAGAAACACTTGATAAGCAGGATATTCTAAGAAAAAGGCTGACTGCCGATGTTGCACATGAACTGAGAACACCAATCGCCAACCTGCAGGGTCATCTTGAGGCGATTATCGACGGAATATGGAAACCGGATACTGAACGGCTGAAAAGCTGTCTCGATGAGGCAATCAGGCTATCAAAGATTGTGGGCGATCTTGAGACACTCGCACGTTATGATGGGGAAAATGTGACCCTTAGTAAAGAGCGTTTCGATATTTCCGAGCTTATTAAAAAGACTGTTACAAGCTTTGAAAATGAATTTCAAAGTAAAAACATCAGCTTAGTAACAGATGTAACTGAGCAATATCTTAATGCGGACAAGGATAAAATCGCACAAGTTTTGGTGAACATCCTTTCAAACGCGCTAAAATATACAAACGAAGGAGGCATAATAGAAATAATCGCCACAGGAGACGATGAAGAAGTACAAATTTCAATAAAAGACAGCGGAATCGGCATATCGCGGGAAGATCTCCCCTATATATTTGAACGTTTTTACCGCGCGGATAAGTCGAGGAGCAGAGCCTCAGGCGGCTCCGGTATAGGACTTGCTATAACGAAGTCACTGGTGGAAGCACATAACGGAACGGTTTCGGTAAACAGTGAACTAGGCTCAGGCAGTGAGTTTATTGTTGTATTGCCAAAATAGATTACAGACTCAAAAAAACAATCCTGCTCTAGCCTTCTAAGAGCAGGATTGTTTTATATTTTACAGAACTCAGGTTTATCTGAATTCTCACTTTATTGCGGCATCTCCACGTTCTTTTGTTCTAACTCGAATTGCATCATTTACATCATAAATAAAAATTTTACCGTCACCGAATTCTCCGGTGTATAACTCATTAACAAGACTTTGAACAACATTTTCAACTTGTTCATCCAGTACTATTAACTCAATTTTTATCTTTTGAAGGAAATTGTAATCAACTTCTCTTCCCCGTACAATTTCTTTCCAACCTTTTTGATTGCCGCACCCCATAATCTGCATCATGCTTAAACCATTAAGGTGACATTTCTCAACTACGGCCTTGACATCTTCCAGCTTTTCAGGCCGGATATATGCTTCAATTTTTTTCATTTTATAATCCTCCCTAAAATCTGTTAGTCCATACCGTTGTATGCAGGATAGGCTGATTCGCCATGTTCTGCTAGATCAAGTCCAAATTCTTCGTCCTTCTTCGAAACCTTAATGCCCTTGGTAACAAGTGATGCAATTCCACATGCAATCAGAGTTCCCACAACAGCAACCACAATTGTAATTCCAATTGCAGCAAGCTGACGGAGGAATAAATTCACATTTCCAAAAACCAGTCCGTCCCAAGCTGCTGCAGAGTTGATTGACTTTTGAGCAAATAGGCCGGTGGCAATACCGCCCCAGATTCCGCCAACACCATGGCATCCAAAAACATCAAGAGCATCATCATAACCAAACTTTGGTTTAACGACACTAATGAAGAAGTAGCAGATGGGACTTACTAAAGCGCCGATGATGATTGACGCCCAAATTGGAACAAAACCGGCTCCAGGTGTGATTGCAACTAATCCTATTACTAAACCTGTAGAAGCACCTACAAGTGATGGCTTCCCATTTTTGACCTTTTCAATAAGCAGCCATGAAAGCATTCCCGCTGCGGCCGATGTGTTAGTTGTCATGAAAGCGTGAACAGCAAGCTCATTGGCAGAAAGTGCACTGCCTGCGTTAAAGCCAAACCAGCCGAACCAAAGAAGTGCCGCCCCCAGAAAAACGAACGGGACATTATGCGGGTTATAAGTGGCTTTGCCGAAATTCTTCCGTTTCCCTAAAACAATTGCAAGGACAAGCGCGCTGACACCAGAACTGATATGTACAACATTTCCTCCGGCGAAATCTACAGATCCTATATCGAAAAGGAAGCCGCCGCCCCATACCATGTGTGCAAGGGGATAATATACGATTATTGACCATATAGTTGTAAAAATAACAAGTGAAGAAAATTTCATTCTCTCAGCAATAGCACCTGTTATAAGGGCTGGGGTAATAATTGCAAACATCATTTGGAATACTGCAAAGGCAAGTGTGTTCGGGTATGCCAAGGTCGTATCAGTTAAACTATTAAAGTTTAGTCCAAACCATTTCAGATTTCCAATCACACTAAAGACGTCTCCGCTAAAAGACATTGAAAAGCCTACAAGAACCCAAAGGATCGAAGCCAACCCCATAAGTATTGCAGATGACATTATTGTGTTAATAACATTCTTTCTTTTTACTAACCCCCCATAAAAAAACGCCAGGCCTGGTGTCATTATTAATACCAGTGCTGATGAAGTTAACATCCATGCTATATCTCCGTGATCCATTTCCCTGCTCCTTTACAAAAAAATAAAGCCAATAATACGTAATAAAACGTATTATTGGCTTCTTTGCCAAAATATTATTATTATACTGTCTAACTTCTTCCGGAAGTGTAATTTTAGGATAATACATTTAAAAAGTTTTGTCAAGCCTAATTTCAACCATTTCAAACACTGTAATTTCATATTGCATTTATCATTCATTTGATGTATTATAAAAAAATTAAAATTGAAATGTGGAAAGAAATATGTTTAAAAACAAGCTTACACTTTTTATTATAAAAAGAATAGCATACTGCCTGCTGATCTCTTCGGTCATAATTTTTTTTTAAGTAATAGGATATATATATATTCAGGATTATATATCGGTGCTTTTTTGAGTATTCTCAGATTTTTAAGCAATAGATGGATTTTTACAGTAAAAGAAGGGCAAAACAAACTGTTATTGCTCTTAAAAACAGTGATTTTGTTTCTTATGAATCAAATTATACTTATATTAGCTTTATATATATCTTATTTTGCAAACCAACAACTTTTTATAAGCTTGATTGCAGGAGTTTTATTAGCTCCTTTTGTTGTAATTATCAACAGTTTTACCGAAGCATTAGGGATTACAAAAAACAAATTTTATATAGATTAAACAAATTTTAACACACTGATTTAAACTTATTGACTTCTCATTTTAGTAGGTATACAATTAGTCCCACTAAGAGCAAAGGCGCTTTAGTATTAAAGTCCTTTGTTTTTTTATTTTGCTTCAAGAGGTGTAAACTGTGGATCTAAATAAAATGCTGAGTCCAAATACTCTTTTTAATATAAAGATCTTTGGATTAACAATCCCTGTTACTCAGAGTATCGTTATGATGTGGATTATTATGGCGGTAATTATTCTTCTGGCTTACATATTTACAAGAAAATTAAAGACAGTGCCAGAAGGAAAGCAAAATATAGTCGAAATTATAGTGGAAACGGTAAATAACTTAATGAAGTCTAATATGGGTGAACATTGGAAAAGCTTTTCACCTTTTTTCGGAACGATTTTACTTTTTCTTGTGTTTTCCAATATAGCAGGGATCTTTAACATATTTCCAAACGGCGAGCAGCTTTATAAAATAACCGGAATCAGTTTCTTTGAGAAGTTGCCTGAGTTTTCAATCGAGCCCCCAACAAAAGATCTTAACGTAACTTTAACTATGGCGCTAATGATAATTATCCTGATCCCATATTCAGGTATAAAATACAAGGGTTT
>JAUZPM010000022.1 GCA_030705925.1 Bacillota bacterium | reverse complement strand
TGCACTTTCTGCAGTTTTAAACTGGATATCCGTTTACAGCCGTTTTTCTTCCTTTAGTATGGGTATGTTTGATATTCCTGCTATTGTTTATTATCTTAGCGTGACCTCACTATTTCTGTTTCTGACCATGCGTGTAATCGAAAAGAAAAGGTATGCATAAAGAAATAGTTTTGAGGACGCTTATATTCAAATTAGGTGTGCCGCTCGCCAAAATAGCGGAACCGTATATTAATGCGGTGTATGGAGCTTGATATGAATAAAAAACTGTTTGCAAAACGGAGTTTTAAATATGGCGCAGCATCCACGGCTTTAGTGGCGATATTTGTTGCGGGCCTTGTATTAATAAATATTATTTTTAGTGTACTTGGTCAAAAAGTTACATTAAAATTCGATATAACTCCGGAGAAAATCTATGAAATATCCAACGATACAAAAGACTATTTAAAAAAGCTTGATAAAAATGTTACAATCACGATAATGGTTCCTGAGGCGAAATTTGATGCAAATGCGTTAGAAATATTAAAAAAATATCCTAAGCTTTCGAATAAAATTTCCTTTAAGGATATAGACTTAAACGTTAATCCTGGATACGCAAAAAAATATAATTCAACAATTAACTATGATTCTATTTTGGTTGAGTGCGGCAGCAAATATAAAGTAATATCAGATTCAGATTTGTACCAAATTGACTCTTCAAACAGCGATGGTTCTTCAAGTCAGCAGCAGCAAATCACAGGGATAAAAGCAGAGCAGCAAATCACATCTGCTATTATGTATGTGACTAGCGATAAGACCCAAAAGTTACTGACAACGACAGGACATGAGGAAACTGTCGGATCCGGACTCAAAGATCTTTCTACAAGCAATAATTATGATTTAGAAGAAATAAACTTAGTTGAAAAAGATATCAGTGATGATACAAAAATGATTGCTATCGTTGATCCCCAGCGTGATTTTACGGTAGAAGAAATAGACAAGCTTGACCGGTATACTGACCGCGGTGATGTAGGAATCATGATTTTCCTAAGCCCAACAGTAAAGGATCTTCCTAACTTACAGAATTATATGGCAGAATGGGGACTTGAACCGCAAAAGAATATAATTCTGGATAGTGAAAACAGCATTGCGGATCCTTCACAAATTATTTTGCAATCCGGTGACAGTGATTACACTAAGAATTTAAGTTCTAAACTTATGACTCTTATTCAGGGATCCAGCTCTATTAAACGCTTATTTACGGAAAAAGGATCTTTTGCAACAGAAGATGTTCTTACAAGTTATTCTTCCTCATTTGCAAAAACTGGCGACTTAAGCAAGATTAACAGTAATACCAAAGAAAGCGGAGATCAAGCAGGCCCATTTACCCTTGTTGCCGCTTCACAAAAAATGATTACGGGAACTTCAACTGCTAAAAATAGCCGGCTTGTAGTATTTGGCTCACCTTCTTTCGTTTCAGACTCTGCTATTCAAACATCAATATACTCAAACTCTGAATTGATACTCGGAATAATCAACAGTGTACGTGATTCAAAAGATTTGTTTGTTTCAACACCCAAATACTTTGAAAATACCTCTATGAGCATCACAGCTATTGAGTTTGTGGTTTATACATTTATCTTTGTAATCGTAATACCTCTGGCACTATTAGCAGCTGCAATTGTAATATTTATGCGGAGGAAGAATCTATGATCAAACCGTTCAAATATGCAATTATAGGGCTTGTTGTTGTAGGAGTGCTGGCAGGTGCATTGATTACAATTTCGCATATTCACAAGAAACCTGACGCTAAACAGCAGACTGAAACTAGTGAAAGCGATAAATCAATATTAAACTTAAAAAAGGAAGACGTTGATTACATAAGCTTTCACAATTCAAGAGGCGATTTTAAGGTAGTTGTAAAATCTGACGAGAGCTCTTACCTTGATGGAATGGATGTTCCATCTTCATCGTCAGCACTTGATACGCTTATTTCAAATGCTACCTCTATTACATCAACAAGTGAAATCGGCACCAATTTAGCTGATCTTTCACCGTATGGACTTGATAAACCGGATGCTACTTTTGAGGTCGTTACTAAGAAGGGTGATAAGCATGCATTTTCGCTTGGAATTGAAACACCTTTCAAAGATGGGTATTATTTGCTAGATAAATCAACAGGGAAAGTTCATACGATAAATACTTCAGCTGAGCGTCTTGCGGGCGTTTGTTATGAAGAATATGTAAAAACAGATCTAACGCAAGAGCTTACTGAGGATAACTACTCCAAGATAAACCTTATGCGTGTAACCAACGGCGCTGAAAAGTATCCGGTGATTGAACTCAAAACGGATAACAAGAAAACTGCAGAAAAAAGCAATGAGGACAATCAAATAGAGACTTCTCAATATGTTATTACCCAACCTGCTGGTTCGCTTGAAGTTAATAGTGATTATGTTTCGCTTTATATGCAGCCGTCACTTGCTCACATTACAGCTGAAAAAGTTGTTAAGATTCACCCAACTGCCACTGAAAAGGCAAGCTTAGGACTGGATAAGCCATACTATGCTCTTTATTATGAGATTGAGGGAAAAGGATATGGCTTTAAATTCAGCAAACCATCTGAAAACGGCGAAATGAATATGATGATGGATGGCATCGACGTAGTATATACAGTAAATAAGACAAATTTTACGATTCTGGATACAACATTAATGGGTGTTCAAAGCAGGGTGCTATATCTTGAGTATATAGACAAGATTGGATCATTAACTGTAAGTGACAGCACCGGAACAGTGACCTTCCAATTATCCGGCTCAACACAGAAAGATGCTAAAGAGCCTTTAAAAGCTACTCTAAATGGTAAAGATGTAGATACTGATAGCTTTAAATCACTGTACATGAATGCTATGAGTCTTTATATCGAGGGCGAACTTACCAGCGAAGACAAACCTTTGAAAGATGTAGCAACTATTACATTTACTTATAGAGATTCTACATCGCCTGTTGTTCTACAGTATAAAGAGCTTGACGCACGCCGGCTTGCAGTATCGCGTGACGGGAATATGAGATATTATACTCTGACAAAATATATTCAGCAATTTTTAGACAATGCGCATAAGTTAGAAAAAGGTGAAAAGGTCGAATTTAAATAATAGTAAAGGGAAGCGATATAATCGTTTCCCTTTTATTTTTATATCATAATAGGATAATTTTATTGACAAATGACGACAAAAAGTGTAACATTTTTTAGGTATGTGTATAAATATCCCTAATTAAATTGCAAGGAGAGATGTAAATGACTGAGCTCAAGGACAAGGTCAACGGTTATCTGCCGGACGAAACACCTTCGTGGGGAAAACTTATTTTATTTGCGCTGCAGCAGCTCTTGGTAATGTTTCCTGCAACCGTAACTGTGGCACTTCTTACAGGATTTCACGTTTCGACTACTATTTTCGCAAGCGGTCTTGCAACACTTAGTTTTCTACTTGTTACGCGTGGAAAGATACCGCTATATTACGGATCGAGTTTCTCTTATATTGCCGCAATATGCGGTATAACAGGAGTGGCAAGCGGAGCTTTGGCGCCGGATGCTCTTATTTCACAAGCACAGTTTGGTATAATTTGTTCCGGATTTGTATCAATTGCAGCAGGACTTATAGTAAGCCGCTTTGGAATGGAGTCTATTGAAAAAGTGCTTCCCCCAACGGTAACTGGCTCAATCGCAATGGTTATCGGAATTTCACTTGCCGGCACAGCAATGACGAATGCAGCAGGATTTAAAGATAATGCAGCTGACAGCAAGGCTTGGATAGCAGCTATAATTACGCTTCTTGCAACGGTTTTATTCTCTGTGTACTTAAAAGGAGTGCTTGGACAGCTTCCTATACTATTCGGTATAATCGTGGGCTATATAGTAAGTATTCCGCTTGGACTTGTTCATTTTTCAACGATATGGACAGGAACGCTTGTAAAAGCCCCTCATTTCACCCTTCCTACACCCAACTGGGTTGCAGTAGCGGCTATAATGCCTATTGCAATTGCAACTATACCGGAATCAACTGCTCATTTATTCCAGCTCGATATTTACATCAATGATCTTGCTAAAAGAAAAAATAAAGGTCCTTATAAAATTGCGGACAAGCTTGGCATTAACCTTGTTGGTGATGGACTAGGGGATATCATAGCTTCACTTTTTGGAGGCCCTGCCGGAACAAACTATGGTGAAAACCTTTCAACGATGGCAATAACAAAGGTATTTTCTACTGCAGTTCTAGCAGTTGCTGCTGTCATGGCAATGGTTCTTTCCTTTTTCGAGCCGCTTTCAAATGCGATAAATTCAGTCCCGACTCCGGTTATTAACGGCGCATGCATCTTTTTGTTCGGTGTAATAGGCGCTCAAGGTATTGCGATTATGATAAATAAAAAGGTTGATTTATTTGATGCAAGAAATCTTTCTGTAATCGCAGTAATTTTAATTATCGGACTTGGCGGTCATTACGGATTCCCTGGAAATAATATACCGATTTTCGGTGCAAAAATCCCTGCAATCGCAACAGCCGCTATTGTAGGTATCTTATTAAATCTACTTTTGTCAATCGGAACTGGAAAGAAAAAAGCAGAATAATTTAGAACTATTTTTTAAGGGGGCTGTTGCAAAACAGCCCCCTTATTTACGAATGAACATTTACGAAACCATCTTAAAATAAAGTAAGCTGCAGTGTTAACACTACAGCTTACTTTTGTATTTGGGGGGGGAGAATATGAAAAGTGCTTTCCGCATTTTTAATAATAGTCATTTAATCTTAAATTAACCTGAAAAAACTGCGAATAAATTGTTAATTAGTAATTTTACCTTAAGGCAATTTAACTGTAAAAATAATGCCCTGCGGCTCATTATGCCTTGCTTTAATACTACCCTTATGTGCTGAAACAATCCACTGCGCAATGGACAGACCAAGACCGGTTCCGCCATTCTCACGAGAACGAGCCTTATCCTCCCGGTAAAACCGTTCAAAAATATGAGAAAGTCCCGCATCGCTTATACCTATCCCTGTATCAGCAACCTCAATTACATTTTTTCCATCACCTTTATAACTGGACACTGTAATTGTGTTGCCTGACTCAGTATATTTAAGTGCATTATCAAGTAATATTACAAGGAGTTGATGGATTCTTGCCTTATCAGCATTAACTTTTGATTCCAACCTCAAGTCAAGCTTAAACGTTTTTTCCTGCTCTATCCCAATTTCAGCATAAGGCTCGCTTATTTCACTGATCATTTTATCAAGGTTAAATTCCTCGTAATTAAGCATTTGTTTAGCGCTGTCATATTGAGCTAAGGTCATAAGGTCTGCCGTCAGCTTGGAAAGCCTTCTGGTCTCTGACAGGGCAAGTGCAATGCTTTCGGATTTATCCACAATCTTTGACCCCGGGGTAGTGAGCATCATTTCAAGTTTATTCTGTATAATTGACAAAGGAGTACGGAGTTCGTGGGAAGCATCCTGGACAAAACGCGTTTGTCTTTCCCATGCAGATATAATCGGTCTCATAGTCACACGCGATAAAATATAACTTGCAGAAATAGCTAATATAAGAAGCACAGAAATAATAATTATTATTATTTTTAGATAATTGTTCAAAATCGCCTGTTCACCGTCAATATTTATAAGCACCTGTACATAACGTGGAGTACCATTTATGGTTGCTCTAAATGTTAAAGTCCGGTAATAATATTGTCCGCCAACTATAATAGTATGCACAATGTCAATGTTATTAAGGTCTGCAGGAAGATCGTTAAGTTTTTCAGATGCCAGGCTTCCAATATTAATAAAATTTACAGCTTTACCGTCTAAATCACGAATTATCGTATGTATTCGTGGGTTATCAACCCTGTTGTCTCGATTAGGCGGCGGTGCAGCATGATCAGAGTTCCCAGGCTGATCAGTGCTGTTATTTTGGTTCACATTGTTAATCTGGCTCGAGTTATTTTTCTGGTTTACATTGTCCAACCGTTTAAGTTTATCATTTTCTGTAAATTGTTCAAGACTACGAAGCCCTCGATCTACCTGGTTGTACATTGTGCTTTTAATCAAATTGAACGTTACTCCACCAAAGATAGAAAAAATTATTGCAAAGGCAATAAAATTAAAGAGCATATTTTTATATAGCTGTTTTCTTATTATCTTTTTTTCATTCATCGTTATTTTCCTCAGCGCTTAGTATATAGCCAACACTACGAATGGTTTTTAAGTATTTATCATAGCCATATTTTTTTAGTTCTTTGCGTATTCCGCTTGCATACACCTCGACTACATTAGTAGTCGTTTCACTGTCAAACCCCCAAATACGGTCAAAAATCTGGTCACGAGTAACAATAATGTTCTGATTGTTCATTAAATATTCCATTATGTCAAACTGTTTTCCTTGAAGTGAAAGAGAGTGACATCCTATTTTAGCAGTACGGCTCTTAGTGTTCAGCTGTAAATCTTTAAATTTCAAGACGCTGTCGGCAAATGCACCTGTGCTTCGGCGTAATATCGCTTCAAGGCGCAGTAAAAGTTCCTCCCTGTGAAAAGGCTTCACAAGATAATCGTCCGCTCCCGATCTAAATCCTTTTATTTTATCATTTATTCCATCTCTGGCAGTCAGTATAAGTACAGGCGTTGAAATGTGTTTTTCACGTATGGTAGACAGAATATCGAATCCGTTCATTCCTGGAAGCATTATATCAAGAATAATGACATCGAAAATATCCTGCTCTGCTTTAAAAAGGCCAAGTTCACCATCATAAGCCTTTTCGCATTCAAATATCTCAGAAATACACTCGCAGATACTGTTAGATAGCGCTTTTTCATCTTCGATAACTAAAGCTCGCATAGCACACCATCCTGTATAATAATGTTTTAATTATAACATGTAAGGGTTAAATTTGTGTTAAAAATAATAAAAATCTATGATACAATTAATTTGGAGGTGTCTTATGGAGTTTGAAAAATATTATATGATCCATTGGAAAGAATATTTTTGGTTTTTATTTGATAGGGCACTTCGTGTTATATTATACTTTTTTATTATTTGTTCTGTACTTTTCGTAACAATTATATTTACACTTTTTATTACTGGAAATTTATCAAATGACGGCTTTCTGTTTTGTACAGCTCTTTCAATATTTATTTTTTTGGATATGTGTCTAGCTTATATCCCTTCAGTTTATTTTGTAAATAGGTCAAACTTTGGCTATGATAAAAGATTTGCTGCCACGCAACATCTAGGTATTACTAGGGAAGGAATCACCTCCTCTTATGAACTTGGAGATATTCTATTACAGTGGGAGTATTTTAAAAAAGTTAAAGAAACAAGACATAACATCTATTTTTATATAACTAAAAAGCAATACACTTTTATTCCCAAATCAATACTAAACCAAACGGAAATCAGTACACTCCGCAATTGCATTATACAATTTTTTAATAATAAAAAGTCGGTTTGATTTTAGTCTTACCGGCTTTTAATTTTTAAATTACATATACTATAAACGAGTAATAAATCACTAAAAAATCATCTAAAATCTAAAAACATTTGGTAAATTTTATCTTCATAAATTGGTGACAATTTTTAATGTTTTTGCTACAGTATATAATGAGGAAATTTTTTGATTTGCTTATTTATTAATAACATATTTGTATTTTCCGGTTTTTTCCTTTAAAAAGGGACGACCTTGGATTAAATAAATAAAAACGAAGGAGTTGGACTATGCAAACATTGAAGATTACAGAGACAGTGTTGCGCGATGCACAACAGTCCCTTATGGCAACAAGAATGCCGTTTTCGGATTTTTCAGACATTCTTGAAACAATGGACAAGGCGGGCTATCACTCTCTGGAATGTTGGGGAGGGGCAACCTTTGATTCTTGTCTTCGTTTTTTAAAAGAAGACCCTTGGGAACGCTTACGTAAGATACGTTCAAAGGTCAAAAACACCAAACTTCAAATGCTTATGCGCGGGCAGAATATCCTAGGGTATAAGCACTATCCTGATGATTTAGTCAGGATGTTTGTCGCAAAATCCATTGAAAATGGTATAGATATTATACGCATTTTTGATGCTCTAAACGACCTCAGGAATATTCGTGTAGCTGTAGAAGAAACAAAAAAGCGCGGAGGACATGCTCAGGGTGCTATTTCCTATACAGTGAGTCCGGTGCATACACTTGAAAATTATGCAAAGCTCGGCCGTGAAATGGTCGAAATGGGTGTAGATTCAATCTGCATAAAAGATATGGCTGGAGTTATGGGGCCAAAGGAAGCTTATGACCTCGTCAAAGCTTTGAAAGAGACTGTAAAAGTTCCGATTGTTTTGCATTCACACTGCACAACCGGACTTGCTCAAATGACATACTTAAAGGCTGCCGAGGCAGGATGTGATGTTATTGACACCGCAATATCTTCTTTTTCAGGCGGAACATCTCAGCCCGCAACTGAATCCATGGTATACGCCTTAAGACAGCTTGGGTTCAACATAGAAGTAAAAGATAAAATTGTAAAGGAAATAAATGATTATTTCGAACCAGTTTTTGAGAAATATCTCAAATCCGGTCTTTTAGATCCATTCGTCATTACAACAAAGGTTGACGCTTTGAATTATCAGATCCCCGGAGGGATGCTTTCTAACCTTATATCACAGCTCAAAATGCAAAATGCCATAGATAAGCTTCCTGAAGTACTTGAAGAAACCCCGAAAGTCCGAGAAGATATGGGGTTTCCGCCGCTTGTCACACCAATGAGTCAAATGGTTGGCGTTCAGGCTACGATAAACGTATTAACCGGCAAAAGATATGCTAACATTACAAAAGAAGTCAAGGCATATGTGCGAGGTGAATATGGAGCGCCGCCAGCACCAATAAATAATGAACTTGCGCAAAAGGTTCTGGGGGAAAAGAAACCGTTTACCGGACGTTTTGCTGATACTCTTGAACCTGGATTTGAAAAAGCAAAGGCCGAAATAGGAGATCTCGCCCAAAGCGACGAGGATGTTTTATCTTATGCCGCATTCCCTCAGCCTGCTGAAAGCTTCTTTAAATTCAGGGAAGATAGGAAATCTAAAGTTTTTAAATATACCATTGTTAGCGTGGAATAAGATAAGAGAGGATAACTATGACTATTTCTGATTCAATTATGACAACAATAATTGGTATGCTGGTTGTATTCCTCGCACTCATCGTACTTGCCTTTTTTATCAGGATATTATCAGCTGTAATATTGTCAACCAAATCTAAAAATGTAAACAACGCTTCTGCTCCGGATACAGAAATAAAAGCTCAAGTATCGCCTAAATCAGAGCATTCAGGCTTAGAACTAATAGATACAACCGAACCAAATGCCGCCGTAATAATGGCAATTGTCTCTGACAAAACAGGCATTCCGCTCAACATGCTCAGATTTAAGAGCATTAAAGCCATAAAGTAAGGAGATTTAATATGAAATATGTTGTTACCCTTAATGATAAAAAATATGAGGTTGTCGTTGAAAAGGGTGAAGCAGTGATTGACAATGTATCAAATGCTGCCTCTCAGCCAGTGGCTACGGCACCTGCTCCTGTGGTGCAAAGTGCAGCGCCTGCTCCTGTATCCACTCCTGCCGCTCCAGTTTCAGGCGGTGAACGCATCGATTCCCCAATGCCGGGTACGATACTTGATATTAAAGTAACTGCCGGTCAATCAGTGAAAAAGGGACAACCTTTGCTTGTTCTTGAAGCGATGAAGATGGAAAATGATATAGTATCACCACGCGACGCAGTCGTATCACAGGTTTTAACCACAAAAGCTGCTTCTGTTTCAACAGGTGACCCGCTAGTCATACTCTCCTAAACGGGAGGTTTAATTATGTCATTTTTAGAAGTATTAAAGGATTTATTTTTGACCTCCGGCTTTGTTAAGTTGTCTACAGGAGAGGCTATAATGCTCCTTGTTTCATGTATACTATTATATCTTGCTATTGCCAAAAAGTTTGAGCCACTTCTTTTGCTGCCAATAGCCTTTGGTATGCTTATTGCAAATCTGCCTCTGAGCGGAATCATGAATGGTCCTATATATGACAATGCAGGCAATATGACTCAAGTCGGCGGTTTAATTTATTACTTATACCAGGGAGTTAAACTAGATATATATCCTTCACTTATATTTATGGGCGTCGGCGCTATGACAGACTTTGGTCCGCTTATTGCTCGTCCATCCAGTCTTTTTCTTGGCGCAGCGGCACAGTTTGGCGTATATATCGCTTTTAATTTCGCGAATCTTTTCGGGTTTTCACCTCAACAAGCAGCCTCAATAGGTATTATCGGCGGTGCAGATGGGCCGACAGCAATTTTTCTTACATCTAAATTAGCGCCGGAACTGCTAGGGCCAATCGCGATTGCCGCATACTCATACATGGCGCTCATCCCGCTTATCCAGCCTCCGATCATGCGTCTGCTGACAACTAAAAAAGAGCGTGAAACTAAGATGGATCAACTCCGCACAGTCAGCAAAACAGAAAAAATAGTTTTCCCAATCGTAGTTACAATACTTGTTGTTTTACTTCTTCCATCAGTCGCTCCGCTTATCGGATTTCTGATGCTGGGTAATCTGGTCAGGGAATGCGGTGTTGCAGAGCGTCTTTCCGACACGGCACAAAATGCATTAATTAATATCGTCACAATTTTCCTTGGCGTATCTGTTGGCGCAACAGCAAATGCTGAAACTTTTCTAAAACCAAAAACACTTGAAATCATTGCGCTTGGTCTTTTTGCATTTGCTTTTTCTACATTTGGCGGTGTTATCTTCGGTAAAATCATGTACGTTTTGTCAGGCGGGAAAGTTAACCCATTAATAGGTTCGGCAGGTGTATCTGCAGTTCCTATGGCAGCCCGTGTATCTCAAGTAGAAGGGCAAAAAGCAAACCCTTCAAACTTCCTTTTAATGCATGCTATGGGGCCAAACGTGGCAGGCGTTATAGGAACTGCCGTCGCTGCAGGATTTCTTTTAACGTTGTTCGGCAAATAACCATTTTTATAGAAAGAGCATGGAATATAAATCCATGCTCTTTTTTGTTTCTATATTTAATAAAAATTATATATTCTGTAAAGGAATACCGCTGCTTCAGCTCTAGTCGTATTTGACAGAGGATTGATTTTATCCCCAGCACCTGTTATTAATCCCTCTTTTATAAGCGTCGCAAGACTGCCTGCAGCATACGGAGATATGTCGCTTTTATCAGTGAAACCATTAAGCGGGGAAAATGTATTGGTATATAACAATCCTCTATATTCTTCAAGAGCTCTGCATGTAAGAACCGTCATGTCCTGGCGAGTAATATAGTCGTTCGGATCAAACAGGTTGTCACCGCTTCCTTCCGCAATCCCCAAAACTTTTGCAATTCCAACGTCATTATAAAAATAATCGTTTTTTGACACATCATTAAAATTATCCGTAAACTTTGCAGTAAGACCTAACGTTTTAATAAGTAACATAATGTAATCAGCGCGTTTAATATTACTGCCAGGTTCAAAGGTATCAGCTGTAACTCCATTAATAACGCCTTTTGATGCCAGCACCTCGATAGGTGATTTAGCCCATGTGACTGCGGCTATATCAGTAAAGGATTTCTGTGAAAACGCAACTGCATAGCTGCTGAAATGAGTTAACCTGCAAGTTTCCGAGCCAGAGGTTTTGTCATACCTGCCGCTTGGTATTAAAGTAACATTACCGCTGTCATCAATATACTCCATGACTAAATGTTCAATATTCGAAAGTTCAGAACTTGTGGCTGCATACGGGATCGATAATAATACAGATGCATTTTCGTTATCCCATTCTTTTGCTTTTCCATCCAGGGAAAGGCTGACAGAAACAACAGGTTTATTTTTCAATGCCGTTATATTCCCAGCAGCTGTCGTAACTTTTGCGGTGTTGCCTCCATCTTCAAGCATGTTAGAAGGCAAAGTAAGACTGCATAACGGAGATTTAAATATAAATTCTGTTTTTGTATTATCAGAGAGATATGACGACGGCAGAGACATGCTGTAACTTTTGACATCTTCGCCCGAAGGAATTGTTACAGTTACCGTTTTAGTCCCAGAGGCGTCTGCAACAGCACCTTGTAAAAGTGAATCGACCTGCGCAGATGTTAATTTGACTCCCGCATCTCCCGTCGAACTGTCAACGGCGATATCAAAGCTTAATTTTTTAGAACCAGCAACCGCTGACCCAGACAGTGTTGTTCCACTTGCTGAGCCGCCGCCACCTCCGGCACCGCCTCCTCCGGCACCGCCTCCTCCGCCTCCAGCACCGCCTCCGCCTCCTCCGCCTCCAGCACCGCCTCCGCCTCCAGCGCCGCCACCTGAGCTTGAAGAGGTGCGTGTAACAGTAAGTTGATATAAAGCTTCAGATCCGTTTTCAGAGTATACTAGTATTTCAATAAGATTATTGCTACCCACATTTAGATTAACCGTACATTGCTGACCACTTCTAACCAAAGTGTCGTTTACAGTAATTATCGAGCTGCTGTCTGCGGCAGTCGGCGTTACTGTAATCGATGAAGAATCCCCGACATTTGCAGTATAAAAACTTGTTTGGCTGTCAAAACTCGGTGAAAGAATGCCAGGACTTATAGATAAACTGCTTAGATCTGCACTTTCTGTACCTGAATGTGAAGAAAGCCAGTTTGCGTAAAGCGTTGTATTTTTTGTTACTAATGTATCGAAGTTATATAAATTTTTACAATCCGATTCGTTATACCATCCCCCAAAGATTTCGCTGCTTCTTTCAGGATTATCTGGCATAATTGCTTTAGAGCCATAAGTCACTGACTGTGTGGAAATTGAATCCCCGCCTTGATTGCAAAAACTTACAGTATACTTATTGATGGAGTAAACCGCGTTAATAGTAACATCAGAAGATATATTATTAGTAGAATTATCCCACCCGGTAAACGTATAACCCTCTCTTCCGGGGGCTGAAGGGGGAATTGCCGAGCTGCCGGACGCAATTGATTGCGTATCAAGTATATTCCCGTTGTAATCTTTAAATACAACAGTGTATGCCCCTTGTGAATCCTGTTTCCATGATGCATATAATGTTCCGCTGCTCATAACAGGATCACTAAAATCATATTTGGTTTTTAGTTCAGGCTCTTTAAACCATCCCGCAAATACAAACCCTGACTTTTCAGGATCTGCAGGTGCAGATAACAAATCACCAGACATAACTGTTGAAGCTAAAACGTTAGTTCCGCCTTGCGAATCAAAACTTATTGTAATATTTGTCGGGGAAGATGTCCATTTTGCATATAATACTGCATCAGCAATTACAGTATTATTATTGAAATCCCAAGGCAAATCAGTACAGTCGGGGTCCTTATACCATCCTCCAAAAGTATAGTTCAAACGGGTAGGATCGTCAGGTTTTGAAATCTTTCCATTATACTCTACCGTCTGAGGATTTGGAGGGGTACCATCATAGCCATTAAGTGAGAATGAAATCGTCTTTGTGCCTGACACACTTTCAGGGAAAGTATTTCTTGCGCACCAAACCGTTCCGAAGGTGCTGTTTCCCGCAGCATACCTGACTTGCATATCAGTCGGCGTGTTTAGAAAAACATCGTTACCAGCCGCAGGCGCGTTTCCTTCAAAAAATACATACGACAACGAGCCGCAGTCCCGGAATGCATTGTCTCCAAGAGTTTGTAATGAATCGGGCAAAGTAAGGCTAACTAGCCCTGTACTATCAAAAGCATATGAACCTATAGTTTTTATATTTTGACCTACAGTTACTGTAGAAAGTACATCACAGTTCTGAAAAGCCCCCTCGCCGATAGTTTCAACTCCGTTTCCGATAGTAACCGACCGCAAGTCCGATAACCAATAATCAGCAGTAGTTGTAAAAGCGTTTGAATCAATTTGCGTTACGCTGTCAGGAATTATAACATTTGTTAAATCAGAACCTGCAAATGCGCTGTTCCCAATTTCTTTAAGGTTTTTGGGGAAATCAATATTATTAAGGATTCCGCAATTGTAAAACATGTAATCACTTATACTATTAAGCCCTGCAGGAAGTCTCACAGTACTAAGCGAATAACATCCTGAGAATAGGTTTTTGCCCAAAGACAAAGCACTGTCCGGAAGGTATATATAAACTAAACTTGTGCAATTCTGAAAAGCGCTGTCAGATATTACACTTACATTGCCGCCAAGCGTTATATTATCTAGTGATGAACACCCTGAAAAAGCTTCGGTTCCTATGGACTGTAAAGTATCAGGTAAATATATAGTATCTAAATCACTGCTGTCCATAAAAGCATAATTGCCAATAGACGTAATGGAATTCCCTGGGTCAACCTCTTTAAGATTGTAGAATTCCTTAAATGCACTGCTGCCTATTGTCGTCACAGTATCCGGCAGTGTTATTTTATTAATATCAGTCCGGTAATTAGAAAAGGAATTAATAGCCGTTACGGTTTTTCCATCGATTTGTTGCGGGACAGTTACATCTCCGCCTGGTCCGTAATAATCGTTTATTGCAATTTGGCTACTCGAAATTGGTGAATAACCATACATGCCTGTATTCCATTTAGCATAAAAAGTCATATCAGAACTCACAGTATTGCACTCGGTATCATATGCTGTCATAAAACCCCAGGAAGACGTACTATCTGCACTTGTTGACCACGAATTAAAAGTACAACCGTCTAATGTCGGGTCGATAGGCTTAAATAAGACAGACCCTGCTGCGGCTTTAATGGATCCGATTTTAGATCCGCTTCCTGTATCATATGTAATCGTGTAAAGCTGATCTGACAGGGCATTTAACGAATTTACAACTCCATTGCCATAATACTGATCCCATCCCGGAGTTCCTCTATCTACGGCAGTAGAATATAATTTTTCCTTGAGCTCTGCGACACTTAAGTTTGGGTATTTAGATTTTACTAGTGCTGCTACACCGCTTACCATCGGTGCAGCCATTGAAGTTCCCGATACGTATGTATAATATCCCGGAGTTTTGCTTACCATTATCTCCGTCCCCGGTGCAGATAAATCGATTTCGGGCCCATAATTTGAATAAGAACTATCAAACAGCTGCTTTTGTTGTAAAGCTGAAACAGCTACACATTCATCGTAAGCAGCTGGGTATCCTGCATGATTATTTCTTTCATTTCCTGCTGCGCATACCACTAGAACATTCTTAGAGACAGCATATTGTATTGCTTTTTCCTCTAACGAGTTAACGCCGCTTTGATATTCCCGTCCAAGGCTTAAATTTATAATATCCGCCCCGTGATCGACAGCATAATAGATGCTGTCGATAATTGTCGATGTTTTAAAGGATTCCTGTCCCGTTACGTTTGCCTTTATTACAAGTAAGGAGATATTAGGTGCAACCCCGCTGCCGGCAGCATTGTTATTCTGATCTGCTGCAATAATACTTGCCGTGCATGTGCCGTGACCATAATCGTCCTGTATTGCGCTCATATTGCTGGAAGAGATACCTGTTTGAGTGTACATGTTATATGATGATAGTGAGATTCTCCCATATAATTCAGGATGTGAAGTATTCACCCCTGTATCTACCAATGCGACTACCGTATCTGAAGTTCCGGTCGTAGTCTTCCATGCAGCGGTATCTCCTATATCAACATGAAAATATTGGCTTTTAATATATGGATCATTAATATTAGTTGGATTGGACGGGTTGTAATAAACAGAACTTTCTGACTCGTAAACATGGTATGTACTATTAGGATAGAAAGTATGAACTTTTCGATTAGTATTTGCTTGCAATACAGATGAATCTGGCCCTCCGCCACTCGGAAACTTCAAAACAGCAAACCCGTTTTTCGAAAAAGAATCAAGCTTTGCACCATAGGAACTGGCAACCGATGCTGCCTCGGATTCCGATGACGCCTCCACCAGATACTCATTATCAGCATCTTCCGTTTTGTCCGATTGACCTGTTTGAAAAGTGCTGTTTTCGAAAGTATCAGACTTTATATTTGCGGCATTTACAGGAAAAGCGGGAAACAGGGTACACATTAAAAACACAACAAGCAGCAGTGTAACAGGCTGTTTTATTTTTTTCATCTTTATCAATTCCTTATTCCTGAATTTTTACGAAAACATTATTACGAAAACATTATATTTATTAAATTTTAACATTTATGATTCAGACGGTCAATAAAGATTTGTTTAATATTAGCAACATATATTTTGTTTTAATTCTAAATTTTTCAAGAATGCGCCGCTTTAACACGGCGCATTCCCTAATTATTCAAAAAAATCTTCTTTGCTTAAAAATCTCGAAAGCTTCACCGGTTGAGCCGGAGGAATAATATTATCAAAAAGTTTTTTTATAAAAATGCACAGATAGTGCAGAATGATCCCAATAAGAATACCCACTAGATTTTGAAGAATTTTTCCTGCAGAACATGATCTGCCTGGAATAAGAGCCTGAATAAGTTCGGACATGCATGCTCCTATTGAGCATATAAAAATTATTACGACAGTTGCTCTTAATTTTTTACGTCGGCACGAATTAAAGGCGCCATAAGCGCTTAAAGATAATAGGGCAAACAAAACATAGTGAATGATGTTTACCAGAATATCTACAATAACTCCAATCGGTACAGCCGTCCCTGTTAGTGCTACTATTGCCCCAGCAACTGAATAAGCCATCAACAATACGTTATTCCCAGTCATTACTGAAAAAAGAGTAATTAGAATACACACAATTCCAAATGGCAGAATATTTCGCTTATTATGGTGTTTGTATTTCCTTATTTCCATCTGCGGTCACCTCACCTTCGTTCCGCCTGCTTTCACGGTGGGCGTTATTTTCATAATTGTAATACCGATATTTATCACTGTACCCCGAGCCCGGTTTTCGATATCGGATATCATTAAGCACACAACCAATTATATTTGCTTTTACAAGACGCAACTGTGCGACTGCCGCTGAAACGGTCGACTGTGACGCATGTTCCTGACGAACAATCAATATTACTCCGTCTGTTCTTCCTGCTAATGCAATAGCGTCTGTAACTGCACTTACAGGGGCTGTATCGAAAATTATATAATCATAAATAGTTTTTAATCCATCAATTGCTTTATAAAAAAGCGGCGACGAAAACAATGCATGATCACGTTCTCTGTCTTTTATAAAAGGAATAACCGATAATCCTGACGATAAATTCACAATACACGACGAAAGCGACTCTTTTAATGCCTGTGAAAAGTATGATACCTGTTCTTCAGGTATTTTAAGCAGTTTATTCACACTTGGGTTTACGATATCGCTGTCTATAAGAAGCACTTTTTTACCAGCCTGTACTAATGCTAACGCTATATTTACAGACAGAAGTGTTTTACCCTCATTTTCCGTAGAACTTGTAACTGCGAGTGTTTTTAAGCCGGCGTTGCCTGCAACAAATTGAACCACAGTACCAATCATTCTAAAAGCTTCAGAATAGTTTATTGGAACAGATTCAGATGACAGAAGCGATCCATTTGATTTTTCTTTCTTTCCTATATGCGGTATTTCACCAAGCGTAGGAATAATTAATGCGTCTTCCACTTCCTCCGAACTTCTAAAACGTGCGGATAGAATCCCGAGTAATAGTGTAATTACAATTCCTGCACCAATGCCTATCAATGCACCAAAAATAATATTAATGCTGATTTTTGGGGGCTCTGGCGCAGTTGGCAAAGTCGCGTAATCAAGAACATTTATTGTTCCGATTTCCACTGTTTCCATCATGGCTTTAGGGGCAACTTCCATGACCTTATTAGCAATTTTTACAGCAAGCTGGGGATCTGAACAGGTAACGTTGACATACAGAATCTGAGTATTTTTTGTTGTGGTTAGTTTAATATATGACCTAAGCTCGCTAAGTGGCATGTCAAGATTAAGTTTATCTTTTACATATGAAATGACTCTGTTACTTTTTAAAATAAGGGCATAGGTGTCTGATAAATTTTGCGCCAAGTATATATCAGCCGCTGTAGGCTGCATTGTTAGTGTAGGGTCCTGTTCTATATTTACAACCATTGAAGCGGTTGCCGTATAGGATGTTGTATAAGTTGATTTTGTATAAATAAAGCTTCCCCCTACAGCTGTTATAAGGGAAACTAAAACTATCCACTTCCATCTTAACGCCCAGTAAAATACATCCGAAAAGGTAATTTCTTTTGAACTTTGGGATTTCATAAATACCTCCGATTATTTACCTATATTCAGCATTAAATAACTAAATACAGGCGAGTAATTACAATCAATACAGTATATGACAAAAATCCACAAGCGACAGTAAAAAAAGTGCTGCACCAAAAGCTTTGGTACAGCACCTCTAATTTTAATTTTTTAATCTATAGCCTTTAAGTGCCACGAACAACCTTTAAAATCGCCTTTAAATGCCGGAATGATCAAACCAATGTTAATTAACTCATCTCCACCGTACACCTCGTCTGTTCCGACTACCGAGTATTGTCTGCTCGGGTCGAGTCCGGCAAGTTTAAGAATTCGGATTTTTACATTGCATTCAGTAAGTTTTTTAACATGAAATACAACCGCCTCGCTCTTATCAGCAGTTACATTGAGCCATGCCGAAGTATTACCTTCATAGGGACTTTGCAGGCGATACAAATCACCAAACTGTACAATGTGGCGAATACTTTTATAATACTCAATCTGAGCCTTAATTTCTTCCTTTTCTTGATCACTAGGCTTTGAAACATCCATTTCATAGCCGAAATTGCCGCCCATTGCTACAAATCCTCTGGTTTCAAGTGGGGTTATTCTGCCGTTTTGATGATTTGGTACATCTGACACGTGCGCCGCCATTGCAACTGCCGGATAAGCAAGACTTGTACCGTACTGGATGTTCATGCGCTCGCCGGCATCGGTATTATCGCTTGTCCAGGTCTGCGGCATATAGTACAGCATTCCTGGATCAAACCTTCCGCCGCCTGAAGCACAGCTTTCAAAAAGTATATCTGGAAATTTAGAGGTAATAGCGTCCATAATACGGTAAAGTCCCAGTATATAACGGTGCCCGATCTCACGCTGTTTGTCTGGCGGAAGAAGCTCTCCGCCTGCCTCAGTCATATTTCTGTTCATATCCCATTTGACATAGCGTACCCTGCCGGATGATAGTACTTTTGATATTATATCTATTATAAATTCGCATACATCATCACGGGAAAGATCCAAAATCAGCTGGTTACGCTTCAATGTGCGATAGCGGTCAGGGACATGTATGCACCAGTCCGGATGAGCGCGGTATAAATCACTGTCAGGAGAAACCATTTCCGGCTCAACCCAGATACCAAAACCAATACCTATTTCGTCCATTCCATCTATAAGTGCCGAAAGCCCTCCAGGTAATTTTGTTTCGTCAACATACCAGTCGCCAAGAGAACTTTTGGCGTCGTTTCTGTGTCCAAACCAGCCATCATCCATAACAAACAGTTCAAAACCTAACTGCTTTGCCTGTTTTGCAAGTGAAGTAAGTTTATCCTTATTGAGATCGAAATACATAACCTCCCAGCTGTTTAGGAGTATCGGACGAATTTTATCGCGCCAACTGCCGCGGCATAGGCGATTGCGGTAAAGGCTGTGAAACGTCCTTGACATCTTGCCAAGACCGCAGTCAGAATAAACCATTACCGCCTCGGGAGTTTGAAACCACTTACCTGATTCCAGTTTCCATGAAAAATCGAATGGATTGATACCTATCTGCAGACGGGTTGTCCCAAACTCATCCACTTCGGCACCAGCTGTAAAACTGCCGCTGTATACGAGATTCATTGCATAAACGTCGCCGTTTTCCTCGTCAGTTCCGGGACGCAGCAACGCTACAAACGGATTCTGCTGCGGACTGCTCGCACAGCGTTTGCTTTCGACCTTCTGGATACCAGGCACCAGCGCACGGCGGTCTATATGAGTCTCTCTTGCCCACGCGCCAGACAGGGTTAATAATTCAAATGAATGATCTGTAAAATCAACGCTTGCACTTAATGCACGGTTTATTTTAAGAGCTTTTACGCCCTCATTTTCAAATCGAACCGAACGGGTTATAACGCCCATTTCATTATAGACTGTATAGCTGAGAACGGCTTTTAATCCGCATAGCTTGTCCATAAGAATGATTTCAAGTGTCTGAGCCTCACAGTCACTTTCGGTATAACAGGAAGGAAGACCGTCAAGCGGTTTTTTGCCGTCAAATATCTTGTAATTAACATATTTTAAATCGGATACAGTTGTGCCGTTTTCTAGCTGCATTTCAAAAGCAGGTGTTCTAAAATCTCCTGTACCAAATGTAGGGTATTCCTGTGGCAGAGTCGTAAGCGCATAGTTATCAGTCACAAACTCATCTTCTAAAGGTTTAAAATAGGCATGAAAAAAATCCTGATCGACTGAGCGCAGTCTTTTCCCCCAGTAAATATGTTGAAGATAACCAGTCCCCGCGATGTGGATTACATAACTTGTACTCCCAGCCTCCAGATAAAAGTTGCGCTGCTTCTCATTGTAATGAATCGGCATGAAAACACTCCTTAAAATAATATAGATCTTTTTTCTCTCTCAATTATATAGTTCAGTTATATAGTATAATATGACACGAATAAGATTTCCATATAAATTATAATTAAAGATCAGAAATTCCAATGGGAGAAAATGCCGCTTATTGATTGACAACGCAAACGAAAATTCTGTATAATAATTTATAAAGTAGCCTCTCGGGGGTAATAAAATGAAAGATATTGTTGTGACCGCGGATAGTACATGTGATTTATCGCAAGAAATCATAGACAGGTATAAAGTTAATATAATCCCTTTGTATGTAAATATGGGCGAAACCTTTTATAAAGACGGCGTAGACGTTCATCCTTCGGATTTATTCACGTTTGTTGCAAAAACAGGGCAGCTTCCTAAAACCTCCGCTGTTTCTGTTGCTGACTATTACAATGTGTTTTCAAAATTTGAGCAGGAAGGGAAAGCTGTTATACATATTAATATCAGCAGCGGTTTTTCAAGCTGTTATCAGAATGCATGTATAGCTGCATCAGAACTCACCGATGTTTATGTTGTTGATTCGGCAAACCTTTCTACCGGAACAGGACATTTGGTTATCGAAGCCGCACAGTTAGCACAGCAGGGTATGGACGCAAAAAATATTGCAGAAAACCTTAGAAAACTTGCTCCAAAAATTGAATCGAGTTTTGTAATAGACAAGCTCGATTTTTTGAAAATGGGAGGCAGATGTTCATCTCTTGCCGCATTCGGGGCCAGTTTACTAAATATAAAGCCATGCATTGAGGTTAAAGACGGATTCATGCATGTTGGGAAAAAATACAGGGGCACTATTGAAAAAAGCATATCTGATTATGTGATAGATAGACTAAAAAACAGAAAAGACATAGATAAAAGAAGGATCTTCATCACACATACATGTACAAATGAAATTGCTTTAAAAGTTAAAGAATTAGTACGGCAGTGTATGGATTTCGATGAAATTTTTATTACAACTGCTGGTTGCACTATTTCAAGCCACTGCGGGCCGGGAACACTCGGCGTACTATTTATTAGAAAATAGAATCTTAACCGGTTTTTTGTAAGAAGCGCCGCACAGGTTTCAATCCATGCGGCGCTTCTCTTTTTTATAAAACCATCATCAGAGTTCCGGCAGTTATAAGCACGCACCCTATAATGACTTTTTTTGAAATAGATTCTCCAAGCATCACATAAGCCATAACAAGCGTTATAACAACGCTGAATTTATCTATTGGGGCTACACGAGAAACGTCGCCGATTTGTATTGCTTTATAATAACAAAGCCATGACAGCCCTGTTGCAAGGCCGGATAAGACTAAGAAAAGCATTGATCGCTTCCCAATATCCGCTATCCCGTTTTGCTGACCTGTCACAAAAACCATTCCCCAAGCAAGTGCCAAAACAACAACTGTCCGGATAGCTGTAGCAAGCGTGCTGTTTACTCCTGCAATACCGATTTTAGCAAGAACCGATGTCAAGGCCGCAAAAAAAGCCGATAAGACCGCATATAAAATCCACATGTCACTCTCTCCTCATATTTAATATTTATATTTTAAAAGCTATACTTGATTTAGTCAATTTTTTTTACATTTTGTACTTTTTTATTAACTTTTTTTAAGCGTGTTTGCGGCTTTGCTTTTACTTATCTGTTATGTTAAGATAATAAAAGGAGAGTGAGTAATTTGAATAATTTGTTGTCAAACTCGAAGCCCGCGTGGGCTAAGGGTTTTACTAGGGTCATGAACGTTATGACCGGGTTTCGAGCCGTAGTGGGACAAGGTAAAACGACCGTATCTATTGCGACATCAAGCATCTACAGGCTGCTGGTAAACGGAAAGTTCGCCGCGCATGGTCCTGCCGTTACGGCACATGACTATTATAGAGTTGATGAAATAGACATAACAGAATATCTTACAAAAGAAAAAAATGTTGTTGTAATTGAATCGGTTGCAAACAACGTAAACAGTTTTTACGTACTGGATGCCTGCCCGTTTATTCAGGCGGAACTTGTTCAAAACGAAGATCTTTTATTTGCAACTGGTAGTAATAGACCTTTTACTCTCTTTACAATCAGTGAAAGAGTTCAAAAGGTTCAAAAATACACCTTCCAGCGCACGTTTACAGAAGTTTACCGCATGGACAGCAGATATGCTGAAATCCGTGAAAATCCTGATGCGGTCTTCACATCCGAAAGCGAATATATTTACGATCCTGTAAATCTTATGGAACGGCATGTCAAATATCCGGCTTATCATGTCTTGCATCACCCATTTCAGACAGTTGAAACTGGCCGTGTAAATATTGATTATGATAAGAAAGAGTTTTTTAACGACCGGGGAATAGGACCCGTCTTGCAGGGTAATTATAAGGGCTATAAAATTGACGAGGTTGAAGTTGCAAGCTTTTATGAGTGGCAGCGGCTTTCAATCGCAGAGAAAACATTGATAAACGCTCCTTTCAAGGCAAAACACCTTCCTGAACGCGGATATCTTACCGCTGAATTCTCACGCATGTACACAGGGTTTATAGGTCTTGATATTTCCTGTCGAAAAGACAGCAGCATTATGATCGTTTTCGATGAAATGCTTTATAATGGCGATGTTGATCTTACGCGATCGGGAAACAGATGCGTAAATGTAATCATATACGAACTTAAAGCAGGAAATTATCATCTTGAAAGCTTTGAGCCTTACTCTGTTAAAGCTGTAAAGGTTGTGGCAACAAGCGGCGACGCTGAGCTTAATGATATCTATCTCCGTGAATATTCAAACGGCGACACCGATAAGGCTGTTTTCGAATGTTCTGATAATCGGTTGAATGAAGTATTCGAGGCGGGGCGTGAAACATTCAAGCAGAATTCCGTTGACATCTTTCTTGACTGTCCGTCACGTGAAAGAGCCGGATGGCTCTGCGACAGCTATTTTACTTCGAGGGCTGCCGCGGCGCTTACTGGAAGCACTCTCGTTGAGGACAATTTTATTGAAAACTTCATACTTCCTAAAAGCTTTCCCGTCATTCCAGAGGGCATGCTTCCTATGTGTTACCCATGTGAGCATATGACAGGAAACTATATTCCTAACTGGGCATTATGGCTGATCCCGCAGCTTTTTGAATATAAAAGCCGTGGAGGAAGTATTGATATTATAAAAAGGATAGAACCGAGGATTCACCGCCTTTTTGAGTTCTTTGAAAAATATGAAAATGAGTTCGGGCTGCTTGAACGCCTTGACAGGTGGGTATTTGTCGAATGGTCTCAGGCTAACAAGTATGTTCAGGATGTAAATTTTCCAACCAATATGCTTTACTATGGTGCGCTTATGTGTGCCGGGAAATTATATGACCGTATAGACTATATAGAGAAAGCCAATCGTATAAAAGATGCAATATTATCCATTTCGTATAACGGAGAGTTTTTTGAAGACAATGCGGTCCGTGAAAACGGCAAGCTGGTGCTAAAGGGCAATACCACGGAAGTATGTCAATACTATGCTTTCTTCTTTGATGTTGCGATACCCGACAGTCACCCGAAACTTTGGGATACTCTTTTGACGAAATTTGGTCCAAAACGTGATGATAAAACTGTTTACCCGAGTGTTTACAAGGCTAACGCTTTTATCGGAAACTATATGAGACTTGAAATGCTGTCTAGACATAATATAATTAACCTTGTCCTTGATGAAACGGTTGATTATTTTCACTACATGGCAGAACGCACCGGGACACTCTGGGAGGATAACCTTGAAAACAAGAGCCTGAATCACGGATTTGCATCACACGTTTGTTATACGATAATGAAAGATATTCTCGGAGTATATTCGATTGATTACGAAACTAAAAAAATCATTGTCTATGTACATGATGTCCCTCTTGATTACTGTAAGGGAACTGTTCCTGTTGGAGACGACGTGATTTCGGTATCCTGGAAGAGAAGAGGAAACGGAATCTCACTTTCTGTTACACCCCCAAATGGATATTCAGTTGAGACCCGTTGTTCAGGCAATTTAAATATATTATGAGATCAGCCGCCGCAAATCTTAAGATCTGTGGCGGCTTTCTTTTTTAATTTATGTGTGGTAAAATATACATATTAATGTTTTGAGGTATAAGAAATGGATACTATAATTCTATCGGTAATAATTGTATTTGCAGTGGTTTCTCTTGTTCTATTAATGATGCTGCTTTTAACTGTAAAAAATAATTCAGGCACTTCGGACAGCGAACGGCGCATAACTGATGCGACTAATACCGCGAGCGACCGTATGATGACTATGCTGCGCAATCAAAACGAACTGCTTGACCGCAGGATCACGGCTCTTGAGCAGAGCGTTTCAACCCTTCTTCGGGACAATGCCTCTCGTTCAGATCAGCTAAAAGAATCGGTCGAAAACAGACTTCAAACCTTGCGGGATACCCTGGATAAAAGGCTCGAAGGTCTCCAGCAGACAAACGAAAAAAAAATCGACGACATGCGTCTTTCAAATGAAAAAAAGCTCGAGGAAATGCGGGCTACTGTTGATGAGAAACTAAGCGAATCACTTGAAAAACGGATAAAAAATTCGTTCTCTCTTGTAAGCGAACAGCTTGAACAGGTCTATAAGGGTCTTGGTGAGATGCAGTCACTTGCCGCCGGCGTTGGCGATCTCAAAAAAGTCCTTACCAATGTTAAAACACGCGGCATCTGGGGCGAAATACAGCTTGCTGCTTTGCTTGAGCAGGTATTGACGCATGACCAGTATGCCGAAAACATTTCAGTCGTTCCAAACGCTGCCGAAAGGGTAGAATTCGCGATAATACTTCCCGGAAGGGAAGAAGGCAAAGAGCCGGTGTATCTTCCGATAGACTCAAAATTCCCGCAGGAGGATTACCAGAGACTTCTCGATGCCCAGGAATCAGGCAGTCCTGAAAGTGTTACACTTGCCGCTAAAATGCTTGAAACAGCCATTAAAGCACAGGCAAAGACAATACATGATAAGTACATAGCGCCACCTCACACAACAGATTTTGCAGTTATGTTTTTGCCTGTTGAAGGATTATATGCCGAGGTTCTGAGGCGGACAGGCCTTGTTGAGCGTATCCAGCGTGATTATAGGGTCGTGATCACAGGCCCAACAACGCTTGCCGCACTGCTAAACAGTTTACAGATGGGATTTCGAACGCTTGCTATCGAAAAGCGTTCAAGCGAGGTCTGGGTGCTTCTTGGCAACGTCAAAAGCGAATTTTCAAAATTCTCCCTTGTTCTCCAAAAGACGCAGCAAAAGCTCAAACAGGCAAGTGACACAATCGACGAAGCCTCAGTGAGGACACGTGTGATAGAGCGCAAGCTTCGCCGTGTTGAAGAGCTTCCCGTTGCAAACAGCGAAGAGTGGTATGATATCCCTGCTTCCCAGGGAGAAACCGAGGAATAAATATGTCTAAAAAGATACGGATAACTATGCTAATATTTTTTATATTGATAATAATAGCCGCAATAACGTTATTTTGTATAAGCAGAAACGTTGAAAATGTCGGTTCACAGTATCTTCGAAATGCTGATGAAGTGGAACCGGGAGACGCTATAATTGTGCTTGGTGCATATGTTGCGCCGGATGGAACCTTATCCGATATGCTTGAAGACAGGCTTAAGGTAGGTATCGAACTTTATAAAAATAAAAAAGCTCCAAAAATCATAGTAAGCGGAGATCACGGCAGAAAAGAATACGATGAGGTAAACGCAATGCGCGATTACCTCATAAAAAACGGTGTTCCTGATACAGATATATTTATGGATCATGCGGGATTCAATACCTATGACAGTATATATCGTGCACGTGATGTGTTTTTAGTGCAGCACCCGATAATCGTAACGCAAGAATTTCATGCGGTTCGAGCGGCGTATATTGCTAGGTGTCTCGGATTTGAGCCACAGTGCGTCACAAGCGATCTTCAATATTATTCTTCAATACGATACAGTCAGTTAAGAGAATACCCAGCGAGGATCAAGGCTTTTTTTCAGGCCGGTGTTTTCAAACCAAATCCGAAATTTTTAGGTGAAGCTATACCTGTATCAGGGGATGGAAACGTAACCGCTGATAAAGGCACACTTAAATGAAAAAGTTTATCCTTACTGCCATTATTATATTACTAATTATTACACTAACGGGGCTTTTAGCTTTTGATGATACACTTTCTGTCTCAGTCTACCGTATAAAAAATCAAAATGTTGCAAATAAACTAACTATAGTCCATATCTCAGACCTTCATAGCACTTATTATGGAAAAAGCCAGGAACAACTAATACAAAAAATCAAAGATGCAAAACCTGATCTTATAGTTTTAACAGGCGACATCGCCGATGATTGTAATCCTTTTGAAGGAACAAAATTGCTTCTTGAGGGGATAAAAAGCGTAGCTCCTATTTACTATGTCGCCGGCAACCACGAGTATTGGGCGGATAATTATCCTGATATCATAAAGGGCATAAAAGAGGAAGGGGTAAAAATTCTTTCAAATGACAGCGAAGAGATAAACTTAAACGGAACTAGTATTTTACTTTACGGTGTAGATGATCCCGAAAGCCGCTTGAGAAAAAAAGATGCACTGGATATCAAATCCGCCCTAGATCAGGCATCAGAAAAGGCACAAACGTTTACTGGACTGAAAATACTTCTTTCTCACCGTAATGAATATTACGAAACATATGCTAAGATGCCGTATGATTTGGTTTTTTCGGGGCATGCACACGGTGGTCAAGTGCGTATCCCTCTTATTTTGCCGCAAGGACTGGTTCATCCAAGCACAGGGTTTTTCCCTAAATATACCGGCGGTGAATATAAATTAAGCAGCACTGAGACATTTGTGGTCAGCAGAGGGCTGTCTCACGAGTCTCTTCCAAGAATATTTGATAGCCCACAGCTAATTGTTGTTGAACTATATCATGGTTAAAAAAATGCAGTTCGATTTGAACTGCATTTTTTATATTTTCTCAGCCCGCATAACTTGCCGCGAAATCTACAAAAGCACCGCGTATAAGTGAATGTCCTGCTTCATTAGGGTGAAGCCCGTCATCGCAAAGCAGGTTTTTAAAATTGCAATGATCCAAAAATCTGCTTCTAACATCAACAAATAGACATCCTGTTTCTCTTGCAATGCGCGTAACTGTACTTGAGTAAAGTTCCTGAAAACGGTATATCATCTGCACGTCACCGAGCCATTTTAATATGGCATCTTTGTTCAGTCCTTTTGAAAGCCAGGTAAAGTATTTTTCAGCGTCAACCGGGGGTAAGGACATTAACAAAGGTATAATGCCCCTATCTCTAACCGATTTTATCATTTTATAATAAGTATCTTCAAAAACTTGAAGCGGAGTATGCGGTAAATGCTCATCTTCTGGACAATTCGATACTTCCGCCCAGTTAAAATCACTGTCATTTCCACCAAACTCTAAAAGCGCAACATCACAATTAAGACCGCTGTCCAAAGCGTTAATAAGAAGTCTATACCCTTTTTCTATAGTACAGCCAAACTTCGAATTGTTTTGAACCGTCACCGGTATCAATGATTCTATACATTTAATATTATTTTGTTTTGCAAGATAATAGTGATCGCTTCCCGGATCAAGCATAACACCTTTTAGAATAGAGTCGCCATATACGGCAATATGTTTATTAGTAATCATAACTACATCTCCTAATCAATATAGTCAATATTAAAGTTTTGATAACTTTATTATACCATGTTTATTATAAAAATAAAGTAGTTTTTTATATTATTAATAAAAAATTTATTCCTTCAAAACCTTTGACTTATCTATGAGTAATGTAGCGAGCGGCACTATTATCAAGGTGATAATAATACCCGGAATTGCGATAATAAAAGCCCCTGACAAAAAGGAAATAAAACCGTATTCTTTCCCGGACATACCCATAAAAACAGCATTAGATACTCCTGATACTGCACGGCCTGCGAGCATTGCCGCAATAAGGGAAACATAAACATTAAATTTTTTTCTCATAAAACCAGAAACAATGCCGTAAGTTGAAAGCTCGAGAGCCATAGATACGCCTGCCGGGTATATCGGCGGCATTCCGGTTAACAAAGAGGACAAAATTGGCGTGACTAAACCACAGAGGCCACCGAATTTATAGCCGCAAACCATTCCGCATATCAAGACAGGGATATGCATAGGTAAAAAAATTCTTCCCGCATCTTTTACTGCATGAAAAGCCATAGGCAGAAGAATCCCCAAAGCAGTTAGAAGGGCGGATGTTATAAGCTTTTTAATTTCAATTTTTTTCATTTTTAACTCCATTTATATTTTTTATATAATAGGCTGGTGATATACCTTTTTCTTTTTTAAACATTTTTGAAAACAGAAAAGCATCATAGTAACCAACCGAATGCGCTATATAATTTATTTTCAACTTGCCTTCTTTCATAAGTTCGCAAGCCCGCTCGATTCTAAAAGAAATAATATACTCCTGAGGTGATAAATTTGCAAACTCCTTAAATATGGAATGCAGATATTTTCGGTCGATACCTATATGGTGTGCGATACCTTCAACAGAAATCTGATGTGAATAATTCATATTTATATACTCTATCGCTCTTTTAAAATACTCTTCTTTAGAGCTGCTTCCTACTTGCGGAGCAGTTAAACAGTTGTTATCAATCAGTAAAGAAATGCATTCATAAAGCAAACTTACGGCACGAAGGCTTCGTGAAGAACTCTTGCGATCTCCATCTGCTAATAATCTTATACATGTCTCAACATCATTGCCGTATTTCATTATTGGATGTTCTTGGTTCAAACCTGCTTTTTTCAAAAACTTTTCTGCATTAAAACCGTTAAAACCGACCCAAACATAGCTCCATGGATCATATAAATCCGCTTCATATCGTGCAACAATTCCCGGAGGAATCAAAAATAAATCTCCTTTTTCTAAGTGAAAGGTGTGTCCATCGAGCTCTAAAACCCCCATTCCTTTTAAAATGTAATGTATTAAATAATGATCTCTGATGCCAGGTCCCCAGGCGTGGCCTGGTCTGCAGGTCTCACTTCCGCTGTAATAATATACAAGCTCGCTGTTAAATCCAGCTCTAGACGCAAAAGGTATATTGAACTCAAGCAAAATTATCTCTCTCCTTTCAACTGGCGACATTATAACATATATTTAAGACAATAGTCTATTTTAAAAAATATATAAAGCAATAAAATATATTATGAAATAAGCGCAAAGGAGAAAGCGTTATGAAAAAAATCGCATTTATAGGAGCTGGCAGCTTCGGTTTCACAAGACACCTTGTAAGAGACATTTTAACATTTCCCGCACTTCAGGACTGTACAATAGCACTTATGGATATCGACTCAGTAAGACTTGACGAAATAACCAGAGCTGTAAATAAAATAATCACCAGAGGCGGATATAAAGCGAAAGTTGTTGCGACTCTGGACAGGGCTGAAGCATTAAAAGACGCGGACGGCGTTATTTGTACAATACTCGCAGGCGGTGTTGATGTCTGGAAATATGACATCGAGATCCCCAAAAAATATGGCGTTGACATAAATGTTGGAGATACAAGGGGACCCGCGGGTATTTTCAGAGCACTGAGAACAATCCCTGTTATGCTTGATATCTGTAAAGATATTGAGAGATACTGCCCGGATGCTATATTCCTAAATTACACAAATCCTATGGCGATGCTTTGCCGCGCAATGCAGGAAAAATTCCCTCATCTCCATATAAACGGGCTTTGCCACAGTGTTCAGGGTACTGCAAAAATGCTTGCACGTTGGATTGACGCACCATTTCAAGAAATTACTTATAGATGTGCAGGCATCAATCATCAAGCGTTTTATCTTGACTTTAAATGGAACGGAAAAGACGCTTACCCTCTTATTAGGGAGGCAATAAAAAAACCTGAAATATATAACGAGGAAATAGTACGTAACGAAATGTTCATGCATCTAGGGTATTACGTTACGGAGTCTAGCGGACACAATTCCGAATATAACTCATGGTTTAGAAAACGTCCGGATTTGATAGAAAAATACTGCGCCCATGGAACAGGTTGGAACCCTGGGGAGTATGCATACATACTGAATGAGTATACTAAACGCAAATACAGTTGGAAAGATGAAATTGAAAAATGGATAGCTGATGAAAATATTAACCTTGAAAGAGGAAACGAATATGCAGCCTGCATATTTAATGCTGTATTCGGCGACGGTACGCTTTTCGAATACAATGGTAACGTGAGAAACTGGGGGCTTATAGATAACCTCCCGGATGGCTGCTGTGTAGAAGTCCCCGTCATAGCATCGAAAAAGGGCTTAGATGCTATACATGTCGGCTCTCTGCCAGAACAGCTTGCGATACTTGTTAATACTAACGCACGATGCGAGGAGCTTGCCGTAAAAGGCGCTCTTACAGGAGATAAACAAAAAATTTTCCATGCGATTTGCTTTGATCCTCTGACTAGCGCAGTGCTGGATTTAAAAGAGATTAGTCAAATGGTTGATGAAATGTTTGATAAAAGCAAAGACTATCTTCCTGAATTTAAATTTTAGGAATTAAAAAAATCGAGGTGCAGCGCATCTCGATTTTTTCTTTATTCTATAATATTCGACTTTCGTTTAAATAATGTACTAATAAATGAAAACTTT